>JAFTEP010000188.1 GCA_017453605.1 Clostridia bacterium | reverse complement strand
GTGGTGGACCTGGAGGGATTCGAACCCTTGACCTCCGCGTTGCGAACGCGGCGCTCTCCCAACTGAGCTACAAGCCCTTGTCAAATGTATGAAGTTGTGGGGTGTGTAAAGATGTGAGCCGGGCTCCCAGCTGAGCTACAAGCCCTTTTTCAATTGCTCGAACAGTATAGCACAACTTTCGGGAATTGTCAACCGTTTTTTTCGAATATGCCGGCGCGGAAAGCGGTTTTTCGGTTTGCGGTGCCGCTTTTCAATCGTCGGTCAGCACGTTCACGTCCGTCATGAAATCGAGGACGGTTCTGTCCGTCAAAGGATTTCCGCGCAGGTCGAGTTCGCGCAGATCCTTGAGCGACAGGAGGACGTTAACGTCGTTGATTCGGTTGTTTTTCAGATTGAGGCGAGCGAGCTTCGTCAGCTTTGCGAGAGGGGAAACGTCCGTAATTTCGTTGTCGCCGAGATCGAGCTCCGTGAGGTTGATCGCGGCGCTGAGAAAACTTATATCCGAGAGGCCTTTTCCGGAAAGATCGAGGACGGTGAGGCTTTCCGGGTCTGCGCCTTCGAACGGATCCGCGGTGACCGTGCCCGTGGACGCGGGGACTTTCGGTTTATCGAAAAGCTTTGGAAATAATATAGCCGCTGCCGCCGCTAAGACGGCTATCGCCGCCGTTATCAGGATCGCCGCGGTAATGCGCTTTTTCAAATTACGCGCTCTTTTTTTCTTCAGAGCGTCTATCCAGCGCGCAAGATCGGGTTCCGGATCGGTCTCCGAAACGTCAAAAGCAAGATCGAGCTGTATCTCGAGTCCGCGGTCCGTCGCCGACTCCGGAGGTCGTATGACCGCAACGGGAAGTCCCGCGTCGAGTGCGAGAT
This sequence comes from Clostridia bacterium, assembly GCA_017453605.1. Taxonomy (GTDB): domain Bacteria; phylum Bacillota; class Clostridia; order Oscillospirales; family SIG627; genus SIG685. The sequence continues at coordinate 27,755 of JAFTEP010000188.1, read as the reverse complement.
TCAGATCTTCCTTTATGCGCCGCCTGCCGTTTTCCGTGAGGACGACGAGCAGCGCGTCCGCGCTTTTCAGCGTCCGGGCGCTTTCCTCAAGGGCCGTACAATTCAGTTTTTCAAGCGCCTCCTCAGCTCTTGCGCGAAGAGCACCCTCGCTTCCCGTCACGTAGATCTTCACGGCGTCATTCCCACCATTTTTCGTTCAGCTTTCCGCCCGGCGCGCGATAACACAGCGTGAAAGCCTGAAAGCCGCGCGGACCGTTCACGAACGTGAAAGGCGGTTCCGTATCGGAAAAATCGAACCGCGTGTCTACGGCGATCTCGCCTTCGTCGCAGCGTTCCTCGGCGCCTGCAAAGCTCCATATCTGATTCATTATTACTTTCCCGCCCCAGCGCGCTTCAAGAACGCCGTCGTTTGCTGCCTTGCCCCATTCGTTACCGCTTTCATCCGTGAATTCGCCGTACGTCAGACAGCTTTCGAAATCCGATCCGTCGACACATACGGTCCCGTGGTTTGCGATGAACTGCACGTTTTCAAGGCGGCATCTTACGTTGAGCGTACCGCCCTCCATGACCGTGATCCCGAGATCGGTGCCGTTCCATCCGTCTCCCTCGAGCGCCAGGGTAACACCCGGAGCCACGATGAACTCGAAATATCCGTCGACCCAGCCGGGCTGACCCTGTATGCGCATACTGCGTGCGATAAAGCAGACGTTGTATCCTTCGACTCCCTTTTTTACGTCCCCGGGATCGACGAACGGGTATATCGCAGGGGAGCCCTCATTTCCGTGCATGTCGATCCACGGGTAATCGAGCGCGTCGTAAAGCGCCCTCTCTTTTGTAAGCATTCCGTATTCGTCAACGGCGGGAGGAGCGGGGATTATCGTCAGCGCCGTATCCTTTCCGATGGCGTTCAGCATCCTCAGCGACATCGCTTCCATATCGGTCCCGTCGCCGTATTCCGGATTCGAAACGTCCGTCAGATCGACCGTTCCCGTACCGGTGACGTCTCCGTCGTTCACGAACCACTGCATTTCGTTGATACAGCAGACCCTCATGAGTCCGTCGATCTGCATATTCCCGCCGGTCATATTGTTGATGTGCCCGCCGTACTGTGTCGCAAGCGTTCCGCCTTCTTCGACGTACACTTTACCGTAATTTCTCATGGCGTTGAAGCCCGCCATCGTCGTGCCGAAGAATCCGCCGCTTCTGACCGTAAGCCTGCCGCGCGCTTCGATAATACTCGCGCAGGTGACGTTCCCGTTCTTCCCGACAACAAGATGAACGCCGTCCGGGACAATGACCGTCGCGAGCGTTTCGACCTCCCGTGTGACCGTCATGGTACGCATGATCTTTATCATGACGTCGCCATTGTCGTATTCGCTCTTTTCTGTAACGTCTCCATTGTCGTCGCGTACGGGAGGCACGGTGAATTTATACAAAGCGGAAACGTTGTAAACGAGGATGGTCCCGTCCTTGTCGATCCGGTAAAGAGGCTCCTCGCTCAAAGCTTCTTCTTTTATCTTTTCTATATCTACCGTAACGGGCTCGGTGCCGCTGATAACGACTTCGACTCCGTCTATCTCGAATATGATCTCGCCGCCGTCGGTCGCAACGTCAAGACCTATCGTGTTTTTCCTTGAAACGCGCAGTCCCGCCGGGATGCTCTGGGAGAGGATGTGCGCCTTTTCCGTTCCCGCGCTTTCGGTCGGCGTGATCGCAAACTTCGTCATCCCCGCCTGAACGAGCAACGTGGCTCCGTCGGACACGTGACGTCCGACCGTATCGGGCACGTCGGTAAGGTCCTCCTGCGGACCGAGGCTCTGGGTAATAACTACCGGGATGAACCGGAAAATGATCCCGTGCGCGCTCTGATCGAAGACGACGCCGTAATCGTATTCGTCCGAATAATTCATGCTGAGATTGCCCGATAATCCCGCCGCCGTCAGGGCGTTCACGGCGTCATTTGCCGCAAATCCCACCACTTCGGGGACCGACAGGAACAGAAGCTTGTACCCCGCAAAGCATACCGTCGCCGCGGCGATAAGGCAGACAAGAGCCGTCAGAAGCTTTTTCCTGCGCTTTTTCACACGGTGGAAAGTTATCTTTTTTTCTTTGTCCGGGACGGTCACGCCGCCACCGACGCCCGCTTTGTCGAGCACGTTCTTTATCCCGCGCACGAAATCGCCGTAAGTAGCATACCGGCTCAGATCGGCGGTCTGCTCCACGAGAAGCATCCGTCCGAGTTCTTCCGGAAAGTCTACCTTCCCGAGCTGAACGGTGAGGATCGGTATCCCGTGCTCACGCGCGAATTTAAGTTCGCGCATTACGTTGTCGCGGCGCAGAGACGTATCGGAAGCGAAAAACACGACGAGCGACGCCTTACCGAGCGCGGTTCCTATCGTCTCCGCCCATTCCGACCCCGCGGGGATCCCCTCATCGTACCAAGCCCTGTATCCGCCGTCGGAAAGGGCTTCGAGAGCCGGCATAACGTCAGCCGCGTCCCTGTGGGCGTAGCTTACGAACAAATATTTATCCGTACCCTGATAGGCGCGCAGCTTTTCCGCCATACTTTCAACTCCAGAAAAAAATTCTCTTCCGGCTTTTTTCGCCGTAATCTTACATATTATTATAGATCAAAATCCCGTTCCCGTCAACGGGTCTTTTGAGTCGGACTTCCCCGGCAAGTCACTCAAAAAACTAAAAAAGTCCTGTTTTTTTCGGCGCGTCTTCATAAAAAAGGCGTTTTATGCCTTTTGCATAAAATTACATAAAAATCCTAATTATTTCAAAATATCTCAATTCATATCTCAATAAGTACTATTTCGGAGCTTCCATGCGCATGACGTTGATTACATTCAGGCTTTTCCTTTTCAAACAATTGTAATGCCTTTGTCCCAAAACTTCGACGCGGATGATAAATTCGTCTTTCATAGTGCAACTATTCCTTTTCAAGCACCATTGTACCTCAAAGGAAGCGTTTTGAAAAATGTGCAATGGACACAAAAACACCGCTTCGATCTCTCAAAGCGGTGCTTTTGTAATCGGTATCAGATGAGTACTTTCAAGGCAAATCCGCCTTTGAAGAAGCAGATGTTCGCCTGATACTGTTTTGGTGGAGCGTAGGGGACTCGAACCCCTGACCCCAACACTGCCAGTGTTGTGCGCTCCCAGCTGCGCTAACGCCCCTTATTGGTCGAGATGACAGGAGTTGAACCTGCGGCCTCTGCGTCCCGAACGCAGCGCTCTACCAAACTGAGCCACATCTCGGTGTATGATTGTACCACAGAACCTATCGAATCTCTGTTTTGCGTTCGCCCCGAACGCAGGCTGACTCTCAAAACATAGTCGACTTGCTCGCTTGGAGCGCTCGCAATTCTCCTTGTTTTTCGCCTTTCTCGTTCGCCTTCATCCGCCGCAGGCGGCGGCTTCACTCGAAAGCTGCCAAACTGAGCCACATCTCGGTGTATAAAAATCTTATACAGAGCCCTGTCAAACTTTCGACAGCTTGATTATTATAAATGATAATCGGCGAATTGTCAATAGGAATCTGAAAAAAATCCGCGTCAAAATGGGTTTTGATGATTTTTAGAGTCTTTTTTATTAAAAAGGGAGACCGCGGCGTTAATCTGTCTCCCCCCGGAATATGCCTCAGGAGTAGATCCGCTTTGCTTCGGCGAGGCTTTGGACGGGATCGAGCTTCGGGATATATTCAAGTCCGCAGGCGCCCTTATAGCCCGCGGCGTCTATAGCGGCGAAAACCACCTTGTAATCCGTCTCACCGTTCTGGAGCTCGTGTCTGCCGGGATGACCTCCGGCGTGGAGGTGCGCGATGACGTCGAGATTTTTTGTGACCGACGGGATTATGTTCCCCTCCATGACCTGCTGATGGTATATGTCGTAGACCACCTTCACCAGCGGATGGTCCGCTTCTCTTACGATCCCGAACGCCTCGCGGGAGGACCAGAGGTAATAGCCCTTGTGATCGACGTAGGTGTTCAGCGGCTCGATCATCACCGTGACAGAATACTCTTCGAGGATCGGCGCGGCGGCGCGGAGCGTTCCGACGATCGCCTCGTGCTGCTTTTCTCGCGGAGCGCCGGTGTCTGGTCCGACCTGAGTGATGAGTTTTTTTACTCCGAGTTTTTTCGCGGTCTCGCAGCTCTCCCTCAGACCCTCAAGCCACGCGCCTCGATAAGCGGGGTCCGTCATGCGAAACTCGCTCGTGCACATGCTCATAAACTCGACCCCGGTCTCCCGACAGGTGAAACTGACTTTTTCCGCGTCGAGACCTTTCCAGCTCCAGGTCTCGACGGCGTCGTAGCCGAGAGAGGCGGCCTTTTTTATCGCGTCGCAGAAATCGGTTTTGGGAAAAAAGCAGGGGATGGAAACGCAAAATCTCATAAATCTTCCTCCGTTTTCGGGTGTCCGGCAGACTCTCAGCCCTTGTAATCGTAAACTATCCGGACTTTGTTCAGCACTTCGTTGTCGCCGTTTTTCCTGATCTTCTCCCAGTCCGCCCTGCTTCCGGCGTAATAGACCGTTTCGAGCGACGGGCAGTCGACGAAAACGTCATACTGGATGATCTTCAGCGACGCGGGAAAAACGACAGATTTCAGATTCGGGCAGTTCATAAAAGCGTTGTATTCGATCTGCGTGATCTTTTCGGGCAGAACGACGCTTTCGATCGAAGTCAAGTTTGAGAAAAAGTGATAGGGGACTCTTGTCATTTCCTTCGGCAGAACAAGTTTTGTCAGGCTCGCGCAGTACGAGATCACGCTGACGCCCGGATCGGCGACTCCGTCGGGGATAACGAGTTCTTTAAGGGCCGTGCAGCCCGCGAAGGCGTCGCCGAGCGCGGTCAGCGACCGGGGCAAATCTATATTTTCCAGCGAGGCGCAGTTGCGGAAGGTGTAGTTGCCGATACGTTCGAGCCCGTCCGGAAGGATCGCCGTTTTCAGCGACGCGCAGTCCTCGAAGCAGCTGACGCCCGTGTCGGTCACGCCTTTGGGCAGGACGACCTTTTCGAGCGAAGAGCATCCGCGGAACCATCCGAGTCCGAGCTCGGTCAGCCCGGAGGGGAGGCGAAGGCTCCTTATGCCCGAGCAGCCCTCGAAGGCGTACTGTCCGATACTGCTCACGCTGTCGGGAAGCTCGAGGGCGAGCAGGCCCTCGCAGTTGTTGAAGGAGTATTCCGCGACGGCGGTGACGGAGTCGGGGATAACGAGCTCCGTGAGGTTCTTGACGTTGGAAAACGAGCTGTTCGCTATGATCTTTACGCTGCCGTCGTCCGGGATGACGCTGCCGCCGCAGCCCGAGATCAGAGTTTTCGTCGCCGTCTCGATGATGCAGTTGCACCAGCTGTGATAGCGTTCGTTGCCCGGCTCGACGTAGAGCCATCTGAGCGCTTCGGCGTAGAAGCGGAAGGTGGGATCAAGATCCGTCACGTTCTTCCCGATGCGCACCATTTCAAGATTCGGAGTGTACGCAAGCGCCCAGCTTTCGACAACGCCGACGCTGTCGGGGATAGAGATATAACGGACGGCTTCGTTGTTGGCGAAGGATTCGTAACGCACTCTGACGACGGGCTTTCCTTCGTAAACGTCGGGGATCAGCACGTCCTCGTCGGAGGAGAAGCATTTTTCGACCATGCAGTATTCCGGATCGAATCTGTCGTCAGCAAGAGCGAAATCTTCGATCACGGCCTTCTTGCCGCAGCGGACGCATTCGTTGTTATGCACGTCGTGCCCGAGCGGAGAAAGCTCCCGGATCTGTTTTTCTCCGCAGGAGGCGCAGACGCGCTCCATTTCGCCCGCCTTCAGGCACTCGGGCTCCGTCAGGACCGTCCAGTCACCGAACGAATGGACGTGAACGGGACCGACCACCTCTCCATCCGTCGTCAGTGCGCCGGAAGTCTTTTCGCCATCCTCGGACGCGCCCGGACCCGGGTCCGTCTCCGCCGCGGCTGAGGACGTGTCGGTTTCGTTTGTATCCTCTGTCCCGCCTGTCCCGCCGCACTTTGTGAGAAGAAAAGCGAGAACGATAACGATTATGATAACAAGAACTGCCGCGATAATTATAACGGGAGATCGGTTTTTGTTCTTATTCTCGTTGGGGTTTTTCTTTTTCGGTTCATCCATGTTGACAAACTCCTTTTTGAAACTGATCTAAGTCTTACTTCTTTATCCTCGCCATCAGTCTTATCCCCATTTCTTCCGTGGGACTGCTCGAATAGACAAAGCCTTTGGCGTCCGCGTACGCGATGTACGGCGCCCACGAGCTCTGGGAACGAAGCCAGTATTTATATCCGATCCCCGCCGAGCCGCCAAGATACTTTTCTATCTCCGCGGCGTCGGGAACGAAAAGAAGATCGTCAGTAGCCGCGCCGCCCGTGCGGTCGTCTTCGCCGGTGCTGACGACGTGAGTCGCGATAAACTTCGCCTTTTCCTGCGGAGTGAAGAGATACTCCGAGTATTTTTCGCTGTTTATGTATTCTCTCAGGTAGGATTCAGCCCAGCTCGTCTCGTCGGGACCGAAGCCGCTCTCGTTTTTCTGAGCGAAAACGCTCTTCCCGACGTATGCGTCGGAAATGATAAGAAAGCTCTCGTCGTCCTCGTCGAGGACGGTCCAGGTCAGGGGCTCGTATCCGTCCATTTTGTAAGGATTCTTGTCGCAGACGCCGAATTCGAATTTGTCCCCGACTTTGAGAGCCGCTATCTTTGAATTCAAAGCCTCGTCTTCCTTCGGCCCGATCTCGCCCTTCGCGTAAGCGTTCATGTCGCTTTCGTTATACACGATCCACATAGCCGGACGGACGCCGAGGCTGTCGTAGACCGCCTGATCGTAGGTGCGTCTCTGCTCGGACGACGCGGGGATATATCCGGCGCAGCGCGCGGAATCGCTGCCCATGTCGCGAAGCCACCACGGCACGGCGGATTCTATCCCGTCGACTCCGCTGACGCTCTCGATACGGTAAGGATTCGCCTCTTCGACGGACTTCGTCGGCACTCCGAACACGATATTCCCGACGCCGCTGACGTATCTTGCCGCCTCGTCGCGGGAGAGCACGAACACTTTGTCCTCAGTGTCGTATTGAAGTATGTTGTACTGCTCGTCCTTGTATTCGGTCGTGATCTTCGATAAAAGGATCGCTTCTTTTTCCGCGCCGGAGAAAGCGCCGTTGTAGAAATCCCCGTTCAGATACGCCCTCAGGTCGGAATCCTTATAGAGGCTTCTCGGATATTTTTCCTCGTCGGTACCCTGTTTGAAGGGCATATATCCGATGACCTTTTCGGAAATGACCAGCGTTTTGCCGACGTCGCGGCGGATGACGATCCAGGATACGGGTTCCGCGCCGTTAGCGGCGTTTGAGTCCTGCTCAAAGGCGCCGAAGGTGAACCTGTCGCCGATCGCGGCGTCTTCAAGAAACGCGGCGATCCCGGATTTCTCCGCTCCGCCCTTATCGTCCGTCTTCGCGCTGTCTGTGACGGCGGCGTTCTTTGTCTTTTTGACGCCGGAGCCCGAGCGGGACTCAGATCCGTCGCTGTCGGCGTTCCCGGCGCAGCCGCAGAAGAAAGCGAGCGACAGAATGAGCGCCAGAAAAAAACAAACAAGTTTTTTCATTGTTCCCAAAGTCCTTTCTCTTTTATCAAGTCAACAGTACGGCAGAACGACTTCGCCGTCAGTGCAGAAGACCGTGATCTCCGGCGTCTCTCCGGAGTTCCAGTGCGCTCCCTTTTCGATCTCTTCCCACTCGGCGAGGGTCCCGGCGAAGTTTATCACCGTGAGATCCTTGCAGTCGCAGAAGGCGTTCTCGCCGATGACTTTCAGACTCGCGGGAAGATCGGCCTCCCTGAGCCAGCCGCAGTATTTGAAAGCGTCGAAGCCGATCTCGGCGACGCCCTCCGGGATCGGAGCCCTGTACATGAAATTGCAGTTGAAGCAGGCGTAGTCGCCGATCTTTTTTGTGCTCTCAAGGAACGAAAACGTCGTCGTCGAATTGGATGGCGGATAGAAGACAAGTTCGGTCTTATCTTTGGTATAAAGGATCTTCCCCTCGTCAGAGAAATAGTTTTTGTTGTTCTCGTCGACGGTCAGATGCTTCAGAGCGGTGCAGTTCAAAAACGCGGTCGGAGAGATATATTCGACGTCGGCGCAAAAGACGAACTGAGTGATGTTTCTCGCGCAGACGAAGGCGTATGGCGCGACTTCCGTCACGCCTTCCGGGACGTTGTAAAACGTGTATGGCTTGCCGGCGGGGAACCAGACGATCTTTTTGCCGTCTTTAGAATAAACGACGCCGTCGACGTCCTTGAACGCGGCGTTGTTTTCGCCCACTTCCACCACCATCAGGGTGTAGTCGTACCAGAACGCGCCCTCCGCGATCACCTCAACGCTGTCGGGAAGTTCGAATTTGCGGACCCCGGTCAGAGAGCAGTGATCGGCGGGATAGCAAATAAGCGTCTTCCCGTCTCCGGAGTAAAGCACGCCGTCGACCGATTTAAGACAGGGGTTGTCTTCATCGACCTCGATCTGCATGAGCCCCGTCTTTGAAAACGCGCAGTAGGCGATCTTTCTGACGCTCGCGGGAAGCCTGACCTTGCCGACCGTTTCGAGCGCGTCGTTAAAAAAGTAGTTCCAGATCACCGTCACGCTCAGCCCTTCCGCCTCGGCGGGAACATCGACTTCTTTTTCGCTCCCCGTATATCTCAGCGCGTACGCCGTGCCGTCGCCGAGATCCAGAAACTCAAAATCTCCGCTTTCGAAGAGTCTGCCCGACGGCAGCGCTTCGTCGGATCTCCCCCAGACGTCCGGATCACCGGATCCCGTCCGGGCAGGCTCGGTGACGGAGGCGTTTTTCTTCGTGGAGGAAGGTCTTCTGTCGCCGCCAGTATCGCCGCCGTCCCCGCAGGCGCAGAGCGAAAGAAGAAGCGCCGCGGTCAGCAGGAGCAAAATGAGTTTTTTCATATAAAAATCTCCCGTTAAAGATCTCCCGTTCAGAGTCTTGTCATTTGTCGATCCATCCGACGAAGCCTTCGGCGTACTGGTCATCCGTGATCGGCGAATAGCGCGTCTGCTCGTTCCCGATGTCGTCGAGGAAGCCGTTGTAGGCGCGGTATATATCCCCGGTCTTGTTGTCGACGACGCGCTCGTACTCCCCGATCATATCGGAGCGCTTCTCCTGAAGGATCGTGTCGGCGGTGCTGCGCTCCTCGAAGGCTTCGAGCACGGGATCGGTGTCTCCGGTCGGAGAGGTCGGCGAATCGTAGCCGCCGAGCACGCTGCGCCACTCCTGAACGTAGTACTGAGTGTAGGAAAACGACTGCGCGACCTCTCTCAGCACCGGCTGCCAGTTGACGAGCTCGCCGAGCGGCGCCCATTCGGTGAAGATGCAGTTGATCTCCCACAGCCCGTAGTTCATGCCGCCGGCCCAGACGTCGCGGGATTCCATCACGACGGCGGAATACACTCCCTCGCCCTCGACGCCGTTCTCCTTGAAGACCGCGTACATCGACTCATAGTCTCTGATCGGCGTCGTCGGTCTGATCGCCTGGAGCTGTGCCTTGTTGTCGGGAACGATCGAATTCTTGACGGTGAAATACTCCGTCGAATTTGAATACGCGGTCTCGAAAAACTCCCTGACCGTGCCTTCGGCAAGATACATATCCACGGCGCCCGTCTGCATATATCTGTAGTCTTTCGCGGCGTAGCGGTGGTCGAGGTTCGAGAGCCCGAGCATCGAATCGGGATCGTAGGCGCGCCAGTAGAGCTGCTGAGCGTTGCCCTGCCATTCGACCTTCCAGCCCTTCGGTATGCGCAGGGTGAAATAAACGCTGCTGTAATCCGTCCACTCCACGTTTTTCCATTCTGCGAGGCGGACGTTCAGATCCGAAAGATCCGGGGCGCGGTCGGACTTATCGGACGAAGAACTTTCTTCAGTCGAAACGGTCCCGGAAGTCTCTTTATTCCCATTTTTGTTTTTTCTTCGGGAAGAACCGCCCGACTCCGTATCGGGATCAGAGCAGGCGCAGAGCCCGAGCGTCAGCAGAACGGCTAAGATCACCGCCAGGATCCTGACAAATCTTTTCATGTTCATTCACCGTTTTCCTTTCTGAAAATATTATAAAGAGCACAGAAGACTCTCTGAGATCGTCGCCGGTTTTTCATAAGGAGCTTTTTAAAACCCCGCGCTTGCGGACCGGGTCCGAAAGTGAAAAGTATTTATATAATTTTAAGTCTGCGCTTTATGATTTCTCCGGTTATTATATACCCAACGACAGGAATTGTCAACCTGCCGGGACGCCTGAAATGACGGCGCAAAAGATCGGGCGTCCGCGCTGTGCGCGAACGCCCGGTAAGAGAATATCGCTTTTTTCCCCGCAGAAAAAGCGGCGTTTATTCAGTAGGTCAGAAGACTTCTTTCAAGTTCGTCCCATGCGAGTTCGTCGTCCGGGGAGACGTCCGTCAGGATCTTCCGGTCCCCGAAAGCGGGACTCAGTGTCACAAGGTCCTTTTCTTCGGGCATCAACTCGATCGAAAAGCCGAAATACAGGCCGTCCGCGGACTCTGTTTTTGCCGCCAGATTTTCGATCTGATCCCTTGTCAGCACGGCGAATGCCGCGTTTGGCGACGAAAAGATGCTGACGCCCGACGTTCCGTCATTGTCTTCGATCCTCACCGCCGCTTCCAGCTCCCTGAAATCTTGGGTCTCGATCCCATACTTTTTCAGGTACTCCCCCGCCGCCTCGCGGATCTTAGCGTTGAATGAATCCTCCGCCGCTTTCTCGGCTTCGTAAAAGTCGCAAGAAAGATTGAATCCGTCGTTTTTTCTGCCGAGTTCCTTAAGGCGGGAGTATATCTCGAGGTCCGTTTCGCAGTCGTTGTGGTCTTTTTCCCAGTGCTCTTTGAGCGTTTCGTCGCGCCGCGTGACGTCGTTGATCTCGTTCAGGATCCTCTGACATTCCGGGCAGTTTCGCGCGAACGCGACCGGGCAGGTCTGTCCCGAAAACTCCGTGACAGCGTGCACGTTTGACGCGAAGCCGTACGCGCAGTGATCGTAGCCCGTCTCCCGCGAATGGTCGTACCAGAGCTTTTTTATCGCCTCGTATTCCTTTTCGGCTCCGCTCCAGTATCCGGCCCACGCCGCCTCGTATTCTTTCCAGGCGTCCTCCTCCCGCCATCCGTTATAGCTGTCGAGCCCCCTGCAGTCGGCGCCGATCGCGACATAAAACAGCGTTTCGGGATCGGGGTTTTCTTCGAGCGCTTTTTTCAGCGCCGGCATCACGCTCACGTCTCCCGGCGCCTCGTGACACGGCATATAACTCTCCCAGGTGCTGAATGAGTCCTGATCGTTCTTCCCCGGCTCGCCGGGCTTCGCACAGACCGTTTTCGGTCCCGACTTCGTCCCATCCTGCGCGGTGACTCCGGGACTTAATGTTTCCGGCTGAGTGAGCGCGGGCTGCGCGGCTTCTGTCTGTTCCCGGGAATAAAGCGCAAGCCCCGCGCCCCCGGACAGAGCAAGGCAGGCGGCGACCGCTCCGATGCGGCGCCTGAGGATCATCCTGCGGCGCGCGTCGAGACGTTCCTCGTCAAGAAGAAGAGCCATTACCGTTTCTTCGTCAAGAAACGAGAGACTGTCGGCAAGTTCAAATCTTGCGTTCACGGTTTTCATATCGTTCATTTCAGTTCCCTTTCAAGCAAAGCTTTCAGTTTCGTTCTCATACGGCTGAGGCTGACGTAGACGAGGTTTTTGGAAACCCCGAGACTTGAGGCGATCTTTTCGGGCTTCTGGAAAAGATAATAGCGCTTCAAAAAGATGTTTCTGTCCCTCTCGCCGAGAGACTTCACAAAGCCCGAAACGGTCCCTCTTATCACCATGGAATCGACCGTCCGGTCCTCGAAGCCGTCCATGAGTTCTGCGAGCTCGTCGACGGTCCCAAGGGAAAAGGCGCATCTTTTTTCGGACTCTCTTTTTCTAAGAATATCTATCGCCCTGCGTCTTCCTATAGCCGCGGCGCGGGCTTTCAGAAGCCCGGGACCGTCCGGCGCCTCTCCCGTCCAAAGCTGAAAGAGCGCGTCGTTTTTCACTTCGTCCGCGTCCCGTCGGTCGGAAAGGATCCTCATCGCGACAGAAAAGATCAGTTTCCCGTAGAGCGCTTCGAGCATCTTTACGGCGCGCTCGTCCCTCTGCCGCAAAAGCCGCAGCGCGTTTTCGGGGCTGACAGTTTCACCGGAGACGCCCTTTTCTTTTTGTGACATCCGCACACTCCTTTCGTTTTTTTCAGCCGTTCACCCTATAAGTCGAAAAAGCGACGGGAAATCTTACAACAAAAATAAAAAAATTTGCCGCCCGCGTCAAAATAGGACTGCCGTTTTTCGGCAGTCCGCAGGATAAGATCCTTTCACGCCAGAGCCTGGGCGAGAGAAGTGTCTGTCACGAAGGTGTCAAGGTTGTAGAGATAAAGAACGTCCGTGAACGACGAGGAGTTGATAAGAAGCCGTGCGTCGTCGTAGTAATACCTCGGGTCGATCAGGACAATCTCGTCGAAGTACGGGATAAGCATCGGGATAAGGCAGTTCGCGTAGGAATCCTTGAAGACCAGAAGCCTCTTTCCCGTCTCCCCGGCGGTCTTAACGCGGATGATCGGGAAGTTTCCGCCGAAGAACACAGCGTATTTGTCCTTGCCGTCGAGCTTTTCCGGCACGAAACAGCTCCCGAAAACGGAGCCGTCGGGATAGGTCACGCTGTACGGCGTCTCAGAAACGGGCACCGCGGCGCCGATTATGTCCGTCACGCCGTGTCTGCCGCTCTTGGAGGCGAGAGTCCCCTCGAAAGAGCTTGAGACCGTCAGCATCTCAAAATCCGAGGCGTCAAACTCTATCCCGAGCGCGGGGGCGATCGCCGAGAGCGCGCACTCGGCACCGTAGGTCGTCCAGTGGTGGTCGGTGCGGTAGTAGAGCGCGGCGGGATCGTGGGAGGCGAGAGCCGAATAGACGTTGGCGCTCTTTGTGAGAACGAGCCCGGAGGCGATCTCATCGAGAAGCTCCTTCTGAGAATAGAGCGGTATGCCCTCGGGGAGCCGGGACGAATTGAAGGAAAGCGAGTTCGGGACGAGCGCGGCGACGAAGTTGATCTCGGGGTGCGCTTCGGCCAGCGCCTCCATAGCGGCGACGCCCGAAGAGACGGAGGTCATATCGGGCTCGGGCTGGGAAAGGAACAGCCAGCCGCCGTCGCCCAAAATCACGCCGCCGCTCTCGCGGCTCCCCGCCGCCGAACGGACGGCGAGCTGCAGAGACATCCACGAATCCCTCAGCGGGAAGTGGTCGGCAAAATATCCTTCGACGCTCCCGTCCGAAACGATCGCGGGCGAAAGAGCGGGAGAAGACGCGAGAGGTCTGTTCTCGTTGTCCGAAAAAGATTTTTTCGGGAGAACAAAAAACAATACGTCCATCACCGCGATGAAGCTCAGAAAAAGGACCGCGAACAGCGCGGGAGATCCCGGTTTCTTTTCGCCTTTGGGACTGTCTTTTTTGTCAAGAATCTCTTTGTCGGTCAAGATATTTACCTCCCGCCCGGAAACTTGATAAGTTTGGGCTCGTCCGTGAGCCTCGAGCCCCTCTGCGGCACTCCGTATTCACTCTGGACGGCGTCGTATCTTAAATAAAGCGCCCTGTACGCGCCGAGACTGTAAAACATTTCGTCCGTCCTGCCGAAAAAGGCTTCGTAAAATCTTTTTGTCCTGCCCTTCAGCGCCCCGAGCGCTTCGGCGGCGCCCTCGACTCCGAGAAGGTATTCCGCCATCAGTTCGCCCTCCGGCTCGCATAAAAGCCGGGTGCGCGAAAAATAGTTGTCGACAAGAAAGCGCACGTAGGAAGTGAGACGGAAAGAAGCGTAGACCCGGTATTCGTCCTCCGGGCCTCCGGCGACGCGCTCGACCGCCGCGCACAGAGAGTTTTTCACGGCGCAGTATATCGCGCCGGGAGTGTTTTCTTCGGCGAGAGCTACGGTGAACAGGTTCCCGAAGCGCTTCTCCGGGTCGCCTTCGGTCGCGTGTTCGTCGGAGGAGCCGACGGTCGGCATCGAAAAGCCTTCCGCCCTGAGATCGTTGAAGTAGGCGACGGAAAGGTTGATCCCGTGAGTAGTCATCGCTCCGACGATCTCGTAGGCGTCGAACCATCCGCTCCCGAACAGAGTTTTCAGAAGCGGCTCTGCGACGTTGTAGACCGGGTCGAACCCGGGCTGCCAGAACGGATGCGGAAGCACCGCGAGCCCTCCCGCCGCGTGGATATGATCGCAGACCCATTTCGCGCGTGCGAGCATATTGCGGTACTCTCCCTCGGGGAAAGTTTCTTCTAACTGTGAAATCTCTCTGTCGTAGCGTTCGCGGTCCTTGACGTAGATCCTCGCGACGCTCGAAGAAGACATCAGGTTCACTATATGCAGTTTGGGATAGTCCCTGCCCGGAGCGTGGACCTCCTCGCCCTTTAAAAACGTGAAATCGGTGTCGATGCCGTCAAAAGCCTCCGCCGCCTCCTCGGAGCCGAAATATCTGTTGTGGTCGGTGACGATCCCGAAGTCATAGCCGTTTTTGCGGAAACCTGCCATGACCTGCGCGGGGTCGTCCCTCCCGTCGGAGCGGTCGGAGTGCGCGTGAAAGTCGCCCTTGAGCGGGCGCAGAGGATAAAGATCATTTTCGAGAGCGTAGACCGGGACGATGTGTCCGACGGGCTTATTGAGGTCTTCGGTGATGAAGCGGATCTGATATTCCCCCTCGTGAGGGAAGGTGAAGCTGAATTTCAGACAGCCGTCCTTTGCTTTTATCACTTCGTCCGGCTCCACGTCGGGAAGTGCGCGGTAACGGGTCATGGGATGAATAAAGAGAGAGTATTCTTTCCCGTCCTCGAAGAAGAACTTTCCCCTTAAAGGCAAAAGAGTGATTTCGGTCGGCTTTCCCGTTTCGACGACGGAGGGAAAAGCGATGAGGCGGCGAAAAGAGTCGGTCATTTTTTGTCCTTTCCGGATCCAAAGCCGCCGGGCTCAGAATCCCGCGTACAGGAATGAAGAATAGGTCTCGCCCGTCATGATCGCGGTACAGACGGCGAAAAGAAGGATAAGAAGGACTGCTCCGACGGCGCGAACGGCTTTCGGAGACTTTTTTTCAAGCCTTTTATAAATTGAGCCCGTCCAGTTGCCGCAGCCGAGGACTGCGGCGGCGAGAGTGACGCCGCCCGTGAGAAGATAGTATGAGACCGAGGCGTCCCAGAGCGGCGCGGCTCCGAAAAGCCTTGAAAGCCACGTGACGGCTTCCCCGAGACTGCTGCTGAAAAACGGGACCCAGCCGATGATCGCGAGAAGAAAGACGAAGAAAACCCTCACCGTGCGCGGGATCTTTTCCCTCACGCCCCTGAAGACGAATTTTTCGAGCGCGAGGAGGACGAAATGCCACATCCCCCACACGAAAAAGGTCAGCGTGCCGCCGTGCCAGAAGCCGGTCAGCACCCACACGCAGAGCATATTTATAAGCGTCCCGAAAACCGTCCCGCGGCTCCCGCCGAGCGGTATGTAGACGTAGTCCCTGAACCAGCGTCCGAGCGAGGCGTGCCAGGAGCGCCAGAATCCGGTCATGCTGTCGCAGGCGTAAGGGTGCAGAAAATTCTCCGGCAGCTCAAATCCGAAGACGGCGCCGAGACCGACCGCCATATCGGAATAGCCGGAGAAATCGTAGTAGAGCATGAACGAGACGAACAGCAGCGCGAGCCACGCGCCAGCGACGGTCCGGGCGCCTGAAGAGGAGGACAAGGCGTAATAGGAAACGCTGAGGGCGTTGGCGATGAGGAGCTTTTTCGCAAGACCTATCACAAATCGCCTCAGACCGCGTTCGAGGGACGCGGCGCTCACGCGGCAATTTGAAAGCTGATCGGCAAAATCGTGACAGGAGACGATCGGGCCGGATATGAGCTTCGGGAAGAATAAGACGAACAGCAAGAAACCGACGGGGTCTTCAGAGGGCTTATTCTTCCCGGAAAAGACGTCAAAAAGATACGAGAGCAGGGAAAAAGTGATAAATGAAAGTCCGACCGGCGGGACGACGCCGGAAAGCGAAGAGACGGCGCCGGGAAGATATTTATAGAAAACGAGAAAGCCAAGAACGCCGGCAAAGCCTCCCGCGAAGACAAGTCCAGCGAGGCGGCGAAAGCCCTTTTCTCTGAGGGCTTCGATCTCAAGACAGGTGAAGAAAGTGAAAAATGACGAGGAGAGGATGACGACAAGGTCCGCCGGGCGACCCCAGGCGGCAAAGACGAGGCTGAACAGCGCGAGTGCGCCGGGCTTGAATTTTTGCGGGACCGCGGCGCAGATCGCGATGCACAGCGGGAGAAAGGCGAAAATGAAAAAGAGTTGATCCGTCTGCATACTGCCCTCCCGTCTAAAGCGCCGCTCTGAAGGCGGAGATCACCGCGTCGGACTCGGGACAGACGGCGAAGATCACAAAGCCGCGCTCGCAGACGATCCGGGAACGGTCGTTAAGAAGCATAAATTGCTCGGCGCCGTAGCCGTCGAAGCTCTTCTTCTGCGAATCGAGGCGGTCGTTTATCGCCTGAACTAGTTTTTCTTCGTCAAAGCCTTCGGAAAGCTTTGCGACGAAAAGTTCCTTCGCGCCCATATTGGTCGAGGGATAGAGAAGATAACAGCCGTCAAGAGTTTCGGGATCTATCCCGTAGAGCCTTTTTATCATAGAGGGCTCGGCTTCGGCGGTGTCGGAAAGGTCCATGGATTTTTTGGCGGCCTCGAACACGTCCTGCGCGGAAGCAAAACTTTTGCCGCCGCGAAGACTGAAAACGATAAACGCGATCCCCGCGGCGAGCGCGAGCCAGCGCGCGGCTGAAAAGAGGAGAGTCTTCAAGGTCATTTGAGCTCCTCCTTCAGCACCGAAACGACAAGGTTTCTTCCCCAGTAGGGGTAGAACGCGGCGTTGAGGTGGACGCCGTCGGAATCCCAGAGATCGAGATGCTCCGCGACGATCGCGCTGTTGTCGGCGAAGATCACGCCGTTGAGCTCGCAGGCGACCTGCACGGCGACGTTGAAGCTCGGGATCTTCGCCCAGGAGGGACCTTTTGTCTTTATCGCGTGATCGGTCGCGGGAAGGATAGAGCTGATGACAAACGTCGTGTCGGGAAGCTCGGCGCGCAGTTTTTTAATGATGTCCATATATTCGTTGGCGTAGGCTTCGGGAGTCTTCCAGATCCCGATGCCGACGTCGTTGAGACCGTAGCACAGATAGACCGTCTTCGGAGCGAGCGCTTTGAGATCGCCGAGCTGATCGAGGATCTTTCTGATGTTGTGACCGCCGTCGGCGAGGATCCTCGAACGCGGCAGGAAGCGGTAGTACCAGAAGCCGACCGCTCTCGAATCGCCCATGATGACGGCGTCGGAGAAAAGGCTCCACACGTTGACTTTACCGCTCCTTATCTCGTCGATGCGTTCCTGAACGCTCTTCTGATATTCGGTGGGCTCCCAGCCCTCGGCGGCGCGGCGTTCCTCTTCCTCGCGGCGCTGTTCTTCGAGCAGGCGTTTTCTTTCTTTCTCTTCGGCGGCCTTTCTCTCTTCCTCTTCAAGGCGCAGTCTTTCCTCCTCGAGCCTCTGCTGTTCGGCGGCGAGGCGCTCTTCCTCGGCTTTCCGGCGAGCCTCTTCCTCCTCGGCTTTGCGGCGCGCTTCCTCTTCCTCGAGGCGCTTCTGCTCGGCGACGCGCCTTTCTTCTTCAAGGCGCCGCTCGGTGATGATCCTGTCGACTTTGTCCGGGTCGCTCTTTGAAATGCTCTCGAGCCTCTCTCTGTCGGCGCTCACCGCGCCCGATGAGGCGGCTATCCCGGACGGCTCTATCGCGGAGACGGCAAAAACAAGAAGAAGGGAAAATATGATCCCCAACACGATATAACCTGCCGCACTCATAAGCGAACCGCGATTTTTCTTCAAGCCAGTCACCTCCGCCGAAGCCTGTAGACTTTTCTATAAAAAAATTATACCAAATACGCCCTCTCATGTCAACACCGACAGACGTGCGAACGCAATTTTTTTGCGCTTTTCGCGCCTCGAAAAAAATCGCCCCGGCAAGCCTTCCGGCGCGCCGGGGAATTAAAAAAAACGATACTGAAAACCGCGCGTCACAGTTTACATAATTTTTAGCACCGCTCAAAACAGAGTGATCTATAAGTCCTTTTAAAGTTTTTAACAACAAAAACGATCAGGAAGCGGATATACTGTGAAGCCTCAAAAGCGTCATGGCGTCGTCACGGGCGCGTTCGTCAGCTCTTCTGAAATTTCTCACAAGTTCGCGTTCAATCTCTGTCAGACCGTCAAAAGCAAGTTTTTCTTTTCCGACAAGATAATCGACCGTCACTCCGAAAAAATCAGACAGTCTGATAAGCACTTCTACCGGCGGCTGCCTCTCTCCTGTCTCGTAACGCGAATACACGGTCGGGGAGCAGATCAAAAAGTCTGCCACTTGTCTCTGAGTCAATTTTTTTGCCTTTCTGATCTCTTTCAGGTTCATTTTATCACCGCCTTATGGTTATATTATATTACCGTAGCGGTAATAAAAAACTGCTATTTCGGCATATTCGCTATTGACATATTACCGATTTGGTATTATAATATAAGCGATCATTGCTGCAAGAAAGGATTTTGCGAGAATGGAAGAGAAAAAGCTATCTATCGGTTTTTTCAACGACTCATTTTTCCCGCTCATTGACGGAGTGGTCATGGTCGTGGACAACTATGCAAAACGTTTGGCGAAAGACTGCGACGTGACCGTTTTTGTACCGCGTGACGGGAATAAGACAGACGATTCACAATACAATTATAAAGTCGTCAGATGTTTGTGCATAAAGATTCCTTTCTTCGATTATTACCTGCCGCTTCCGCTGTTTGATTTCAAATTCAGAAAAGCGCTGAAAGAGTCAAATCTTGATTTAGTGCATATTCATTCCCCGTTCCCTATGGGCAGATTCGGATTGAAATACGCAAAAAAACACTCCTTGCCGACCGTCGCTTCAATGCACTCTCAGTTCAGAAAGGATTTTGTCCGTTATGCAAAGATCGGCTTTCTTGCCGATGTTTTGACAAAAAGAATAATCTCGGTTTTCAACAAGTGCGATCAGTGCTGGGCGGTCAGCAGCGCGGTCGCGTGGATCTACCACGCGCAGTACCACTGCCGCGATTATCCTCTCGTCAGTGGAAACGCAACTGAAATGAAGCCGGTCAGCGATCCGGCCGATTCGCAAAAACGCATAAGAGAACTACACGGCATAAGGGAGGGCGAAAGGATTCTATTGTATGTTGGAAGGATAAACAAGCTGAAAAACGTTTTTCTTCTTGCCGACTGTGCTAAGATCCTGAGTAAAAAAAAGACCGTTCCTTTTCGGTTGCTGTTCGTTGGGAGCGGACAGGATGAAGATGCGCTGAAAAAGTACGTACGAAAGCTGAAAATCGAAGGTTTTGTGATCTTCTGCGGGAAAATCGCCGACAGAGAGCTGTTAGCCGATTACTTTGCGGCATCGGATCTGTTTTTGTTTCCTTCATTTTATGACACCTCTTCTTTGGTTCAAATTGAAGCGGCAAGCCAGAAAACTCCCACGGTGTTTATCCGAGGAACGGCGACAGCCTCTGAAATAAACAACGGGGTAAACGGTTTTATCTCGGGCAGCGACGCGAAACTGTTCACGGATACGATCGAGAAAGCGCTCGCCGACACTGAACTTCTGCGCAAAGTCGGAGAGAACGCTTTCCGGGATCTTTACGTTACATGGGACACTCGGGTCGAACAGGCCCTGCAAAGATATCACACTTTAAGGGAAAACAAATCAAAAAAGTCAGGAGAACAATGAAATGAAACCCAAATTTGCAAAAAGAAGCCTTGTCATCGTCATGCTGATAGTCCTCGTACTCTCGATCTGCACTTCGTTTGTCGGCTGTTCCAGCCTGCCGGAGGACGAAAAACACGTTGTTGAACTTTTTATGGGGATGGTAGATAGAATAAATAACTCAAAATCCATAAAAATCGTCAACTGCGATTATTTTGTCTCACATACAAACGGTGGCGCGACTCCGGGTGGGTATGTTTTCGCATACTTTGCCGTTTCATCAGGTGCGGGGAGCGTCTCGCATTATTACGTCTTGGGTAAGTACAGCGGAGGTGAAGTCGGAAAAGGCAATTTGATTATTGAAAAAGTTGAAGAAAGCTTATGGAAAAGAGATTACACTAACTCATATTACGTCGAAGGGGAACCCGGTGTTGACGAACATTACATAAGGACTTCGCCTTTAGACCTTACAAAAATAAACAAAGAAATACAAAACAGACAGGCAAAATAAAACAATTCAAAATTAAATAAAACTTTTCATGAACGAAAAACCGCGGCCGTTTACGGAAAAAGCTTCCGTAGACAGCCGCGTTTAATTTTTATATTCTCCCCGTGCACGGGGTCAAAGGGCGGGAGCCATTTGCGGTTTCCAAAGGCAGAGCCTTTGGCAGGGTCGAGGGACAGAGTCCCTCGCAGGGCGCGGGGCGGAGCCCCGAAAACATCAGAGCGCCGTGAGTTCGCGGGCGGCGGAGAGGATGCCGAGCTTTGCGCTTTCGTAGGTGACGCCGCCCTGCATGAAGACCGTGAAGGGCTCGCGGAGGGGCGCGTCGGCGGAGAGCTCGATAGAGGCGCCCTGAACGAAGGTGCCCGCCGCCATGATGACCTGATCCTCGTAGCCCGGCATCTCCCAGAATTCCGGCCTGACGTGGCTGTCGACGGGAGAGCCCGCCTGGATGCCGCGGCAGAACGCCTCGAGACGCTCCTTCGAGCCGAGGCGGATCGCCTGGATTATGTCGAAGCGCTTCTCGTCGGGCTTCGGGAGCGGCTCGAAGCCCAGGAGCGTGAACAGTTCGGAGGCGAAAAGGGCGGATCTCAGCGCCTGGCAGACGACGTGCGGCGCAAGATAGAGCCCGCGGAAGAGATCGGCGTTCTGCGAGAGCGTCGCTCCGCATTCGAGCCCTGTCCCGGGACAGGTCAGGCGGTATGAGCACAATTCGATCGCCTTTGAAGTCCCCGCGAGGTAGCCGCCGCTCTTTGCGACGCCGCCTCCGGGATTTTTGATAAGCGAGCCTACACAGAGGTCCGCGCCGTAATAGGTGGGCTCGTGCTCCTCGCAGAACTCGCCGTAGCAGTTGTCGACCACCGTGAAGACGTCGTTCTTTTTTTCCTTTGCCGCGCGGCAGAGTTTTCCGATGAGTTCGTTCGGGACGGTCTTTCGCTCGGAATAGCCGCGGCTCTTCTGGAAATAGACCACCTTCGTCGCCGGAGTGATCGCCGAGAGGATCGCTTTTTCGTCCGGCTCGCCGTCAGGCGTTAGATCGACCCCGACGTACTTCACGCCGAAGTCCGCGAGACTTCCCTCTCCGTACCCGCCGGATATGCCGATCACTCTATCGAGAGTGTCGTAGGCCCAGCCGGTCGCGCAGAGAAGCTCGTCCCCCGGGCGCAGAAGCCCGAACAGGGCGACGGTAAGCGCGTGAGTGCCGCTGACGAGACTGTGGCGAGCGAACGCGGCTTCTGTCTCGAACACGCGGGCGAACACTCTGTCGAGAGTCTCCCTGCCGAGATCGTTGTAGCCGTAACCGGTAGTGGAATCAAGGCACTGCGCGCTGACGCGCTCGGACGAGAAGGCGTCCTGAACGCGGCACTGGCACAAAAACGCGGTGCGCTCGAGCTCGCCGAAGCGTCCCGCGAGATCTTTTTCAGCCGCTGAGGCGAGAGACAGGAGTTTTTCGGGAAAAACGGGCATAAGAAGATCCTTTCTTCGGATGAGATAAACTTTGTGAGATCCAGGATGTCACATTCAAAAAGCCGCCATTGAGACGGCTTTTTTTATTTCATAGATAGGGCGTCAGAAGCCGCTTCAGGACAGGCGAGAAGCGGAACCCGAACGAGACCGCCAGAAGCACGGCGAGCGCGATCAGCGCCGCGCCGACGATCAGCGCGAGAAAGTACGCTCTCGCGAAGCGGCGCCTGTTGACGTTGGCGCAGCCTCCGCAGGCCCAGAACGCCAGGATAGCCAGCGCGAGCGCGGGCGGCGCGCTGACGAGCGCGACGGAAGTGGTCGTTCCTCCGAAGAAGACCCACAGAGCGATAAGCGGAGCGCCGATGATCGGGATCGCGCCGAGAAGGAGCTGGACGAGCTGAGCGAACACGCTCTGCGGACCGAGCACCCTGTAGGCAAGATCGTCGCTGATCTGCGATTCGTCCGCGGCGTCAGAAGCTTTTTCGTCCGGATCGGGTGAAACTTCGGTAGAACTCTCAACGGCTTCGAGCGCCGTTTCCGATGCGGTTTCGCCGTCTGAGACCTCCGCCGATCCGGGAGAGCCGTCATCATCCGATGCGTCATCCTCTTCCGGGACGGCGCTCTCTTCCGCGGCGTTTTCGGCTTCCGCGGCGGCCTCCAAAACGCCGTCGCTCTCCGGCTCCGCAGCAGTCTCCGGCTCAGTTCCCGCTTCCGCGGCGGGTTCCTTTATTCCTTCGTCGGCTTCCGCGGCGGCGGTCACCGGTCCTGAGGGATCGATCTTTTGGTTTTTCTTCTTTTTCTTGCGGTCGCCCATGTCGACTCCTTGATTTTTATGCAGTCGCCCGCTCCGGAAAGCCCGGAGCGTTCTCGTCGGATCGCGGATAAAACAAGTTTTCTTATAAGATTATACTCCACTTTGGACGCGCCGTCAAGAAAAACTTGTCAGGGATAGTCGTCCTCTCCGTCGGGCTCCTCCCCGAATTCGGGCGGCACGAAGGAATACCAGCCCTCGGGATCGGTGCGGCTCGGCGGCAGGCTCAGCCCGGAACGCGCCCCTGAATAAGGCGGATAGACCGGCTTTTTCTTTTTGTCGGCGCTTTTTTTCTCTTTTTTCCCTCCTGCCCTGCCGGCGGCAGAGCCGGAAAAAGTTTCAGGACCCATCTGCAAACCTCCGTTTTTTTGTTTTTCTTAGGTTTGCACGAAAAGGGTCGTTCTATGCGTTTTCTGTCCGGGTCTTTTTGAGCGGCATATCCTCGGAGGGACTTCTGCCGTAGATCCTGCGGTAAACGCGCGAAAAATATGAAAACGACGAGAAGCCCGATTTTTCCGCCGCCTCCGAGACCGTGTTGCAGCCGGAGGCGATCAGCTTCTGCGCGCGGTCGCAGCGCAGTTTGTTGAGATAGCCGACGATGCTCTCCCCGGTCGCCTCCCGGAAGCTGTGGCAGAGATAGAACCTGCTGAATCCCATGTAGGCGCACAGAGCGTCCATCGAGAAGCGGTCGAGGATGTTTTCATATAAATAGCGAGTGACGTTCTGGGCGATCGCGCTCCCGCCGAAGGGATCGGGCGTTCTCTGAGCCGAAGAAGGCGGATACAGCCTTGCAAGACGGACGCAGAGAGACAAAACGGCGGCGCTGACAGCCGTCTTCCAGCCGAATTCCATACCGCGCCGCTCGGAGTCGATATAAGAAAAAAGTTCGTTCACCTTCGCGTCCGAAAACACTCCCGCTCCCGACCCGTCGGGAAGGACCAGAGAATGTTCAGCGCAGAAGCTTTTGTCGATGATGAGGCAGTAGTAGCCGTTTTCATCGCCGCTCGATATGGTCGCGTGAAGGGAAAGCGGATCGACGACGAGAGTCTCTCCCGCTTTGAGCGTCATCCTCCGTCCGTTTATGACGGCGACGAAATCCCCCTTCGTGCAGTTGAGGATCTCCACGCTCTCGTGCCAGTGATAAAAGGCCTTGTCGAGCTTTTTGGGGACGGCGGTGTCGAGGTGGAAAAAGAACGGGAAATCCGGATCGTCGTGTATGTGTTTTTCGTAGAGCTGATCTGGCATGTTCTCCTCCCCTGAAAGCAATATAGTTCAAATAAAAAACAAAATCGTGTCTTTCTTTTTGTTATGATAAAGTATATAATAAATCTGTCGGCAAGTCAACACATTTATCAAAAAAACAGGGAGGACAAAACTATGTTTCCGTTTTCCGTCGGCGTAATGCTCGACAGCTTCAGGCTCGACACAGACGCCGCCCTCGACAAAGCAAAAGAAGTCGGCGCGCAGGGCCTTCAGATCTACGCGACCCGCGGCACCTTCTCCCCCGAGGCTCTGAACGCCGAGGCGAGAAGAGAATTCGTCAAAAAGTGCGCTGACAGGGGCCTCAAGATCTCCGCTCTCTGCGGCGACTTCGGCAAGGGCTTCTCTCATCCCGAGCTCAACGACGAACTGATCGAAAAATCAAAGCGCGTCGTCGATCTTGCAAAAGATCTCGGCACCGACGTCGTGACGACCCACATCGGCACCGTTCCCGAGAACACCGCCGATCCCAAGTACGCGATCATCCAGGAAGCCTGCGGCAGACTGGCTGAATACGCCGATAAGATGGAAGCGCGCTTCGCGGTCGAGACCGGCCCCGAAAGAGCGATCACGCTCAAGCACTTCCTCGACTCGCTCGGTTCCAAGGGAGTCAGCGTCAACCTCGACCCCGCCAACCTCACTATGTGCGTCGACGACGACGCTGTCAAGGCGGTCTACACTCTCGGCGACTACATCGTCCACACCCACGCCAAGGACGGCCTCAGAGGCACCAAGCCCCCGTTCAGAGAGATGCCTCTCGGAAAGGGCGACGTCAGATGGAACGATTATCTCAGGGCGCTGTATGAAGTCGGCTTCAAGGGCTTTTTGACCATCGAGAGAGAATGCGGCGACGATCCCGCGAGGGACATCGCTCTCGCGGTGCAGTTCCTCAAGGAAAAAATCAGCTGATCGGAGAAGAAAATGGCAGACAAAAAACTGAAAGTCGCCGTCATCGGCGTAGGCGGCATATCGTCCGTCCACATCAAGGGCTACCTCGCGCTCCCGGATCAGGTCGAGCTCTACGCCCTGTGCGACATCAATCCCAAAACGCTCAAAGCCAAGGGCGAGAAGTACGGGATCACCCGTCTGTACGACGACCATAAGAAAATGCTCGCGGAGCTTCCCGAGATAGATATCGTCTCCGTGTGCACCTGGAACAGCGCGCACGCGGTCTGCACGATCGACGCCCTCAACGCGGGCAAGCACGTCATCTGCGAGAAGCCGATGGCGATGAACGTCGAGCAGGCAGTGGCGATGAAGGAAGCCGCCGACAGGAACGGAAAGCTTCTGATGATCGGCTTCGTGAGACGCTTCGGCAACGACTGCGCGATCGCCAAGGACTTCATCGACAACGGCAAGCTCGGCGACATCTACTACGCCAAGGCGAGCTATCTGAGGCGCAACGGCGCTCCGGGCGGCTGGTTCGGCGATATCGCGCGCTCCGGCGGCGGTCCGATGATCGACCTCGGCGTGCACGTCATCGACCTTGTCAGATACCTCATGGGCAGACCTCAGCCCGTGTCGGTCTACGGCGCGACCTTCAACAAGCTCGGCGATTTCTCGAACATCAAGGGCAAGACCGGCGCCTACAAGTCAGAGACGACCGGAGAGCACGTCTTCAACGTCGAGGATCTCGCCTGCGCCCTGATCCGCTTCGACAACGGCGCGGTCTTAAACATCGACGCGAGCTTCACGCTGCACACTCAGACACCGGTCGACGGAGTTGAGCTGTTCGGCACGAAGGCGGGCGTCAGGATCGGCTCGGAGCTGAAGATCGCGACCGAAGCCAACGGATATCTGGTCGACCAGAACTTCGACGTCAAGACGGGGCTGGATTTCGCGGGTCTCTTCGAGAACGAGATCAGACACTTCGTCGAGTGCGTCACGAAGGGCATCCCCTGCCGCGCTCCCGCCGAGGACGGCGTGGTGCTGATGAAGATCCTCTGCGCGGTCTACGAGTCGGCGCGCACCGGCCGCGACGTGACGATCGCCTGAAAACTTGACAACGGATATTAAAAGTGATAAAATGACTTTGCGGGATCTCCCGCAAAGTCATTTTTCCCGAAAGGACCAAATAAAATCAATGAAAAAAACTGCGATCCTGATCCTGTGCATCCTGTGCGCTGTAAGTTTTCTCTCCTCCTGCGTGGATCTGAGCAAGATAGGAAAAAACACCGACGCCAAGAGCTCTCCCGAAAATACGGCGCCGAAGGTGATAAAGGAAGACGTCAACTACCGCGTCGACATAAGAGAAGGAAGATACTATCTCACGATCATCGACGGCGAAGGGAAAGAAACGCCGTATATGTATTTTGACAGCGAGCCCGAGATCGAGAAGACAAATTCCGGGATCCTCGTCGTCAACGACGGGACCAAGATCATCCTTTTCGATCCCGTCACCGGCGCGATCTCAAACGACATTTCAACGGAAATGTTTTTCGCATACAACGACGACTTTTATATCGCGATAGATATTTTCGGCACGTCTCAGGACGTGCAGCTTTTCCCGATGAACAATCTGACGCACGGCACGTCCGTGATCGCTTCGGAGAAATTCGACGCCTCAAAAGAGATCAAGGCAAAATTCGCCGAGGACGGGAAATCCTTCACGGTGACCTACGTCTCGAAAGAGACCGGCGAGACCGTGACCGAAACGTTTCTGACGGCGGACTTATCGGCAAAATAAAAGCTCTTTTTAAGCGCACGGTCCGGGCGAGATCGCCCGGACCCAGGCCGCTGACAAAGAGAAGTCGGCGGTCTTTTTTTGTAATTTTTTAAAGAAAAGGGGTAGAAATATAAGTAAAAATATGATATAATAGCAGCAAGAAAAATCATAAGGTGATAAAAATATGTTAAGAAGCAAAACATGGAGACAAGGGAAATTGGAATTGGTGTATATAGATAACCTTGTGCCCGAGGATCATTTGTTGAGAAAGATAGACAAGTATATCGATTTTTCGTTCATCAACGAGATATGTAAACCGTATTACTGCGAGGATAACGGAAGACCGGCAATAGAACCTGAAATAATGTTCCGTATGCTTTTCATCGGATATCTGTATGGGATCAGAAGCGAAAGGCGACTTGTAGAAGAAGTAAAAGTCAACTTAGCGTACAGATGGTTTTTGGGATACGGAATAGAAGACAAGATACCTGACGCAAGCGTAATATGGCAGAACAGGATAAGAAGATTCAACGGAACCGACGTGCCGAGACAAATATTCGACCGGATACTTCAACAAGCGATAAAGCACAAGCTGGTGGACGGAAAGATCCTTTACAGTGACAGCACGCATTTGAAGGCAAACGCGAACAAAAACAAATTCATCGAAGAAACGGTAAAAGTAGAAAGCCAAGCATACATAAACGACTTGAACGAAGCGATAAATGAGGATCGGAAGAACCACGGGAAAAAGGAATTGAAATTTGACGGCGAGCCGAAGAAAAATGACGGCGAAGACGACGAGGACTATTTTGACGACGGCAGCGGCAAAGGCTAGACAGGCGGGGACGGAAAAACAAAGACGATAAAAATAAGCACAACGGATCCCGAGAGCGGGTTCATGCATCGGGACGGAAAGCCTAAAGGCTTCTTTTACCTCGATCACAGGACGGTAGATTCAAAAGATAATATCATAACCGACGTATACGTAACTCCGGGAAACACAAATGACGTAAAACCGTACATAGAAAGATTGAAGTACCAGATAGACAAATTCGGATTCGACGTAAAGACGGTCGGATTGGACGCGGGATACAACACGGCGGCGCTATGCAAGCAAATATACGATCTCGGATTAAACGCTGCGATGGGAAGTCGCAGAGGGTGTCAGCAGAAAGGTAAATACGGCAAATATAAATTCAAAT
>JAFTEP010000187.1 GCA_017453605.1 Clostridia bacterium | reverse complement strand
CACAGCCGATAAAGTCGGCGTACATAAGCTCAACTATAGCTCTGCCGCCTGCCATTGCGTAACCTACCGCGCTGCCGACGATAGCAGATTCGGAAATCGGAGAATTGAAGAATCTGTGATAAGGAAGAGCCTCGGTGAGTCCGCGGTAAACTGCGAATGCGCCGCCCCAGTCACGGTTGTCCTCGCCGTATGCGATTGTGGTGGGATCGGTGTAGAAGCGCTCAACTATCGCCTCGAATATACCGTCGCGGATGTTGAAGGCCTTGTTCTTGGAAACGGGCTTGCCTGCCTCATCGAAGCCGAAGCGCGACTTGTTCTTGATAGACTTTACTCTGCTGTTCTCTTCAAGAGGCATGAGTACCTCGGGCTCGCGGTCTTCCATCTTCTCGACCTTCAAGTTCGAGTACATGATGTCTGCGATAGCGCCGGGATCCTTCTGAAGATCCATTCTGGGAGAGAGCTCGTCGTTGATCGCGAGCTTGATGATCTTGGTCATTCTCTCGCGGATCATGGTGCGGATGCCCTCGAGCTCGGTCTTTGTAGCGAGCTTGCCTGCGGTAAGCTTCTTACCGAACGCTTCGATAACGTCCTCGTTCTTCCAAGCCTCGATCTCTTCGGGAGTACGGTAGGTGGAAGCGTCGGAGGGAGAATGTCCCGAAATACGGTAGGTGACTACGTCGAGCATTGCGGGACCGTTGCCCTTGAGAAGCTCTTCTTTCTTGCGCTTGTATGCGTCGATAACTGCAAGAGGATTGTAGCCGTCGACGCGCTCTGCGAGCATCTGGTTCGGGGTAACGCCTGCACCGATGCGGGCCGGCATATTGTAGCCCATGGTCTCGCCGTAGGTCTGACCGCCCATGCCGTAGAAGTTGTTGTTGACGTTGAAGAGGATCGGAAGTCCGCCGTCGGTGGCGTCGGGCCACAGCTCGCGGATCTGATCCATAGCGGCGAAGTTCATCGCTTCCCAGACGGGACCTCTGCCGAGAGAGCCGTCGCCGATGTTGCACACGACGATGCCGTTTTTCTTGTTGGACTTCTTGTAGAGAGCGGCGCCGGTGGAGATGGTGGCGCTGCCGCCGCCGATCGCGTTGTTCGGGAAGATGCCGAAGGGGATGAAGAAAGCGTGCATCGAACCGCCGAGACCCCTGTTGAAGCCGGTGGTGCGGGCGAAGATCTCAGCCAGCGCGCCGTAGAGCAGAAAATCGACGGCGAGGTCCTTGACGTCGCCCTTCTTCTCTTCCTTGCCCTCGACGACCTTCAGGATCGTTCCGTCGAGGAAGTTCTTCATCACGTCGTAGAGCTCTTTTTCTTCGAGCTTGTTGATGGCGGAAAGACCTTTTGCGAGGATCTCGCCGTGGCTTCTGTGCGAACCGAAGATGTAGTCGTCGGTATCGAGGCAGTAAGCTTCGCCGACCGCGGTGGCTTCCTGACCGATGGAAAGGTGAGCCGGACCGGGGTTGTTGTATTCGACTCCGTTGTAGGCGCTCTTGGTCTTGATGTCGTTGAGCATGGTCTCAAACTCGCGGATGATCGCCATGTCTCTGTAGATCCTCAGAAAATCTTCGGTCGTGAAGAGCTTCTTTTCCTCGGCGGTCGTCTTCTTGTAGACGTTGACGTCGATCGGCGCGAACTCGACCTGGCAGGCGCTTCTTACTTCCTTGGGATCGATGAATTGACTCTTGGGCATTTTTGATATCTCCTTTTTCAGATTTTTGTATGTGTATTGAGTTTTCCCGTTAAGTATCAGAACATCGCTTCGCGGATGACTTCGCTCACCGTGGGGTGCGGGAAGACGAGCTTCTGGATGTCGCTTACTCTCATCTGAGTCTCGACCATCATCGCCGCGCCGTAGATGATCTCTCCGGCGTAGTTGCCGATCATGTGCAGACCGACGATGTTGCGGTGCTTGTTGTCGATGATGAGTTTGAGTATTCCGTTTCCGCCCTCGTTCTCGGCGATATATCTGCCGCTGAGTTTGAGAGTGACTGACTTGATCTCGACGTCGAGTCCCTTTTCCTTTGCGGTTTCGGTCGTTTCGCCGACGCTTGCGACTTCGGGATTGGTGTAGATGACAGAGGGGATAGAGGAGTAGTTGATCCTGTCCTTTATGCCGAGCATATCGTTGACGGCGACCTCGCCCTCTCTGTACGCGGTGTGAGCGAGCATGATCTTTCCGTTGACGTCTCCCGCCGCCCAGACGCCGGGAACGCTGGTGCGCAGATGCTCGTCGGTGACGATCGCGCCCCTGTTCATGATGACGCCGAGGTTTTCGAGTCCGATGCCGGCGGTCCTTGCCCTGCGTCCGATCGAAACGAGAGCCTTGTCGGCGTCGATCGCGAGGTTCTGACCGTTCAGTTCATAACTGACCTTGCCGCCCTTGATGGAGGTGACCTTCGCGCCGAGGATGAAGTTGACGCCCCTTTTCTCGTATTCCTTCTGGAGCATCTTGGAGATCTCTCTGTCGGTCGGTCCGGCGATGTGGTCGAGCATTTCGAGAACGTAGACCTTAGTTCCGACAGAGTTGAAATAGCTCGCCATTTCGAGTCCGATGACGCCGCCGCCGACGACGACCAGCGTCTTCGGGAGGGTCTTGAGCGCGAGAGTCTCGCGGTTTGTCATCGCGAAACCGTCGGCGAGAGAATCCTTCAGTCCGTCGATCGGGGGAAGCGCGGGATCGCTTCCGGTGCAAACGAGAAGCTTTTTCGCGGCGTATTCCTTGCCGTCAGCCTCTACGGTGAAGCCCTCGGCGTTCTTGCCCTTGATCTGGGCCTTCGCGTAGACGACTTCGACGCCGCTCTTCTTGAGCTTGGCTCCGACGCCTCCGACGAGGGTCTTGATGACCTTTTCTTTTCTCTCCACGACTTTTGCGTGGTCGATCTCGGCTCCGCTGAAGGTCACGCCGTAGTCTGCGGAATGTTTTGCGTAGTCGTAGATCTTTGCTGAATACAGAAGAGTCTTGGTCGGGATGCAGCCTTCGTTCAGGCAGACGCCGCCGAGAGCTCTCTCCTCGATGACCAGAGTCTTGAGTCCGGCGTGAGCGGCCTTTTCGGAAGCGTTGTAGCCCGCGGGACCTCCGCCGATGATAATAAGATCGTACATGGTTTATCTCTTAACCCTTTCTTGAAGTTTATTTTGCGAGAAGCAGATCGAAGTTTTCGAGGTTTGCGCACAGAGCCTTGAGGAACTTCGCGGCGGGCGCGCCGTCGAGCGCTCTGTGGTCGAAGGTGAGGGAAAGTCCCATCGCCTGATAGGTCTTGATCTGACCGGCGACTTCTTTCACTCTCGTGGTCAGGCCGCAGACGCCGAGGATCCCGGTCTGAGGCGGATTGATGACGGGAGTGAAGCTCTCGACGCCGAGAGAACCGAGGTTGGTGATCGTGAAGCTTGCGCCCTGAAGCTTGTCGGGATTGACGGTGCCGGACTGAGCTTCCTTGATGAGGCTCTTGGCGGCGACGGAGATCTCGTTGAGGCTGAGAAGGTCGGCGTTTCTGAGGGTCGGGACGAGCAGACCTCTGTCGGTGTCGACTGCGACGCCGAGGTGGACGTGCCTGAAGTATCTCATCTTGTCGTCGAGATAGTGGGCGTTGAGTTCTTTATGATCTTTGATGGTCCTCGAGACCGCGTAGAGAACGATGTCGTTGAGAGTGATGTTGGCAAGACCGAGCTTCTCTGCGTTAGCCTTGACCGCGGCGCGGAACGCCATGATCGCGGTGGCGTCGAAGGAGGCGTTGAGAGTGAGCTGAGCGGAGTTGGAAAGGGAGGCGTGCATGCTCTTCGCGATGACCTTGCGGATGTTGGGGAGCTTGACGTCCTCGTAATCGTCGGCGCTCTGAGCGGCTGCCGCGGGAGCAGCGGCGGCGGGAGCGGCGGCTTCGGGTTTCTTTTCGAGATCGGCGACGGTGACCATTCCGCCGACTCCGGTGCCCTCGACGGGAGCGGAGTAGTTCGCGGCGTACGCGGCGGGGGAGACGGTCTGGGAATTATCGAGAAGCTTCTGAACGTCCCTTTCGATTATCCTTCCGTCGGGACCGGTCGGGACCGCCTTGAGAAGGTCGGCGAAGGTGCTGTCGGCAAGATTTTTGGCTCTCGGAGAGATCTTCATCTCGGCGCCGGGAGCGGCTGCGGTCGCGGTCGGCGCGGCCTCGGGTCCGACGGCCTTCGGAGCGCTTTCCGCTGCGGCGGGAGCTGCGGCGGCAGCGGCGGGAGCGGCGGAAGCAAAAGCCGATATATCTTCGCCGGGATTTCCGATCACACAGACGTTTTCAAGACAGGGAACGTCTTCTCCTTCTTCTTTGAAGATCGCAAGAAGAGTTCCGTCAACGGTCGCGGCTTCATCGAAGGTAGACTTGTCGGTCTCGTACGAGAAGAGGATATCTCCCGCTTTGACCGCGTCTCCCACCTTCTTGGACCACGAGGTGATGATGCAGCTTTCGACGCTTTGTCCCTGACGGGGCATGATTACAGGTGTTGCCATTGAAAATACCTCCAGTTATAATATTTCATTGTTTATTCGGCAATGATTATTTCGATGTTCTGCTGCTCGGCGGCGTTCTTTATCGCCGGATCGAGCTTTGAGTCGGTGATGATCGCGCTGACTCCCGACAGGGCGGCGAAGGTGTAGGGAAGGCTTTTGCCGACTTTCTGAGAGTCGAGAAGCATCACGGTCTTCTCCGCTTTTTTGATTATCGCCTGCTTGAGCTCGCACTCGTTGTAGTTGCCGCAGGTGAAGCCGTCCTTGAGCGAAAAACCGGACGGCACGATGAAGGCTATATCTATGTTTATTTTCGCGACCTGCTCCAAAGTGGAGACGCCGGAGACGGAAAGGTTGTCCCTGCTTAAAAGTCCGCCGAGAAGGTTGACCATGATCCTGTCGTTCTGGCTGAGAGTGATCGCTACGTTCGGGCCGGAAGTGATGATGGAAAGTCTGTTGTTGTCGATAATCTTTGCCAGCTCGAGCGCGGTCGTGCCGGAGTCGAGGAAGATCGACCTTCCGCTCTCGATGAAAGCGAGCGCCTTCGCGGCGATCTTTCTCTTGAGCTCCATGTTCTCGTTGAGCCTTTCCGAAAAGCTCTCTTCCATGGTGGTCGTGATGAACTTCATGCTCCTGGCGCCCTTGCGGACCTTGATGACGTCGCCCTGCGACTCGAAAAACTCGATATCTCTTCTGAGAGTCATGCTCGAGACTTCCGGAAAACGCTCCTCGAGCTCTTTAAGCGAAGTAAACGGCTTGGAAACGAGGATCTCTCTCACGAGGGTTCTTCTTGGATAATTCACTGTTCATATCCTTTCTTGAATAAGGTCTTTGATAAGGTCTTTTTTCATCGGGAATCAGTTTTTCACAGCAAAATGTGATATTTCACACCTTTTCGATTATATTTTAACATTTTGGTGTAAAAATGTCAATACGGAACGCCGAAAAATAAGTCTGTTTTTAATTGTTTTTTTCAATTTCCGGGGTCTGTATAATTAAAACAAAGGCTGACCATTGCAGAGGATGTGAAAAATTACAAAAAAAGGAATGAAATGCGCTTATCGTGGGCATGATAATGACACCGGACGCATCCGGATGCAAAGGAATACTTTATAAAAGCTTTTAAACGCAAGGAGGAACTATGGTTCAGCTTACCGCAAAGGAGCTCTCTGCGCTCAGCGATCAGCTTGACGCGGAGAAGCTTGCGATCTCGAAGCTGAAGATGTACGCTTCGGGAACTCAGGATCAGGAACTCAAAACGAGATTCGAGGATATCGCCGCAAAACACTGCGAGCACTTCGACAAGCTCTATGCTCTTCTCGGCTGAGAGAGGGAGGCAAAAATGAACGTATACGACGACAAGAAAATGACCACCGACGTGCTGTCGACACAGAAGCACATCGCCGACGGATGCAACGCCTTCGCGAACGAAGCCGCGAGCCCCGAGGTGAAAAACGCCTTTATGGATATCCTCAACGACGAGCACAGGCTCGGTCACGAGGTCTTCGATCTCATGTCGAGGCGCGGCTGGTACCCGACGGAAACCGCGCCCGCAGATAAGATCGCCTGCGTCAAAAACAAATTTTCTCAAGGCGCGCAGGGCTGATTTTAAAGCCTGCGCCCGAAATCCGTAAGAGCCGGAGAGATCTTTTCGGGATCGTTCTCCGGTCCTTTTTGTGTTATTTATCAGACGGGATCATTATAAAAACCGGATCCGCTCTAAAGGACAGTTAATAAAAACCGGCTGAAGTTAGGAACGTTACTCCTTATTTCAGCCGGTTTTTTGTCGCATTCTCCTGCAATCAGGACGTTTGTGTGCCAAAGTCAAAAATGAATGACGTTTGCCCTTTCGGGCAAATGATGATGCTCCCTGCGTGCGCAATGACGGTTTGCGGTTTCACCGCAAAATAATGAAATGAGTTCCGCCGATGCGCCGAAGGCGCTCATCATTCGGCGAAGCCGATCATCATGCGCAAAGCGCTCATCACGTTCCGTGCGAGCGGAACTCATCATTCGCCGAGTGTCCTTTAGGAACACTCGGCCGACCGATCCGGTTTTGAGGCGCTTCAGAGCGCGCCGCTTTTCTTCATCAACTCGAAAACAAATCCTTCGCGCACACCGCCGGACGAGACTGTCGCCGAAGATTTTCCCGCGGCGCACATTACGCAGTAAAAGAAGACGATGACCGCGGGAAGCGAATCCCGCCTCTCGCCGACGAGCGATTCGAGACGTTCGAGGGTCTTTTCGTCGGCCTGAGAAAGATCTCTCAGCAGAGTTAAAAGCTGTTCGCTTTCGAGCCTGCTGCCTCCGCCGTACATCATCTTTTTCGTTTCGGCGAGCGCCTTCGCGCTCCCTCCGGCCAAAAAGAGATCCGTATGGCAGTCTTTTATGAACCCGACATCGCCCAGGATCCTGTCGAGATGTTCTTTCAGGCCGTTCGCTCCGAGTTCGCAGTATTTTTCCATCAGCGATATGAACCCGAAATCAAAAGAGCGGAAGTTTTCAGGCTCCGTATCCGGGCTTATCATAAATTCCGTCGATCCTCCGCCCATGTCAACGACAAGAGCGTCCGGCACGTTCTCCCTCACGCATACGCCGCGGTAGGAAAACCCCGCCTCTTCTGATGAAGTGAGGATCTTTATTTTCACTCCGGAATGTCGATATACGCTCTCCAGGACCTGATCTGAATTCTTCAGCCCTCTGAGGGAGGCTGTCGCGAAAGCGTTTATCGGCTCAGTGATCCCTTTCAGTGCGAGTTTCAGTCCGAACTGTTCCATCGTGTTCGCGAGAGTCCAGACGGCGTCCCGATCGAGATATCCCGAGATCCTTTTTGTTATCAGAGAAAGCCTGAGGCTCTTGAAAATAAAAGGCGAGAACCTGTCCTGAGATTCGCTGTCGTATACGGCGAGCTTGACGGTGTTCGATCCTATGTCCGCTACCGGGAAAATCATCAGTATGCACCTCTTTCGGAATACTATTTTAGCACAATCCCCACCTGTTTTCAAGTATTTGTAAACATTCGGCTCATAAAAGAATATAATCTTGACAGGCGGTCTTTTTGCGCCGTTTTTAACTTGTTTGCGGAGGTTTTTCATGCTTATCGGCGGATTGAGTGTCATTTTGTCAGGGATCTGTTTTTTCACGCTGAGAGTTTCCGGCGGAGACGTTTTTCCTCCGCCTCTCGGAGCCGAGGAGGAATCGAGATGCTTCGATCTGCTCGCGCTCGGCGATCAGGCGGCACGCGATAAGCTGATACGCCACAATCTGCGTCTTGTCGCCCACATCATAAAAAAGTATTATTCCGGCTGCCGGGATCAGGAGGATCTGATCTCGATCGGGACGATCGGTCTCATAAAGGCGATAGATTCGTTCAGGCCGGAGAACGGAACAAGATTTGCCACGTACGCCGGAAAGTGCCTGCAGAACGAGATACTCATGTATTTTCGCGCGCAGAAAAAGCTCGGAGCTGAAACGAGCATAAACGACGCTATCGAATACGACAAGGACGGCAATCCTCTCACTTACATGGACGTCGCCAGCGTAGAGGACGACATAGCCGAGACCATAGACCTCAAAATGCGCTCGGCAAGGGCTCTCGAAGGAGTAAAAAAGCTCCTCGGGAAAAGAGAGAAGCTGATCATCATAAAGCGTTACGGGCTTGACGGCGGCGAGCCGCTGACTCAGAGAGAAGTCGCCGCAAAAATGGGGATATCCCGCTCCTACGTCTCGCGTATAGAAAAATGCGCCCTCGAAAAACTGAGAGAGTATATGGAAGACAAAAAGTGAACACTGAAAACTCCGTCTGTGCGCTGTAATAAAAACCGATCGATTTTAATATAATCGGGATGAACGAAAAACTTTTTTATGTAAAGGAGATAAACAATGGCGTCAGAAAACTCCAGGATCGAATGTCTTGTGATACCCGAAAGCAAGAAGCAGAAAACGAGGGTGGAGTGCGAAAAATCCCTCCCGGATTTCTGCGAGGACGTCAGCAGGGTCGTAAAGACCGACTGCTGTGCGCGCGTGACCGACCGCACCGTGACCCCGGACGCCCAGGGCGTCAGCGTCAGGCTCGAAGGGGAATGCCGTTTCAGCGTTCTCTACGTCTCGGGTTCCAAAAACGACGACTCGAAACTGTGTACCTGCAGTTTTTCAAAGGAATTCTCGCAGAAGATCGATTTTCCCCTGGACTTCGCTTTTGACGAGTCCGGGCTCTGGGCGGACGTTGAACTCAGGTGCGAGGACGCCGTCTGCCGTCCGCTCGGTCCGAGAAAGCTGCAGCTCAGAACGGAACTCGTCTCATGCGTCGGGATCAAGCTGAACGCGGTCTATGAAAAATCCGAACTGTCCGAGGCGGGACTCGAACTGAAAAAAGAATGTCTCGACAGAGCCGTTCTGAGCTCCTGCTGTGAAAAGGAGTTCAACGCCTCCGTCGAGACCGAGCTTCCCGAAAACCTTGCGGACGTGGGTGTCGTCAATTCCTGCGAGGTCTCGCTTTTCGCCCTTGAACCGACTCTCACGGGCGGAGCTCTCGATTTCAGAGCGCTTGCTCTTTTCACCTGCACTTATCTTCCGGAGGACGACACTCTCGCTCCCGTGAGCGTGACTCAGCCCCTCGAGACTTCCTGTTCGATCGAGAACTCTCTTTTCAACGGGGACGGGATCCCGCTCATTTCGCTTTCCGTTTCCGACGTCCGCGCAGAGCCGGAGGAGAACCTTTCCGGCGAGAGCAGAAAGCTCGCGCTCGGCGTCAGTTTTCTCGCGTCCGCGGCTCAGCTCGAAACCGGATCCGCTCAGTATGTTTGCGACTGCTACAGCACGGACTATGAAGTCGAGGTTAAAAGATCCCGGATCTCTTATTCGTCGGTCGTCGGCGCTTTTCGCGCGGATCAGAACATGAAATTCAACTTTGAATGTCCCGACCTTGTTTCTTTCGAAGCGCCGTCAGCGAGTTTTCAGGTCACCGACTGCGCTCTCGAAGGAAGATCCGTTCGCGCGAAGGGAGTTTTCAGACTGCGCGGACTCGGGATCCCGAACTCACTGCAGGCAAAGCTTTTTGAATTTGAACGCGAGTGCGAGGCCGTTCTGAAGTGGGATACGGCGCCGGATAAAAAAGACGTTCCCGAAAATCTGAACATAGAACTGAATGCCGGTGTCGAGGATATAGATCTTTCGGTAGAGGGATCGGAGCTTGTCTGCGAGGCGAAGATCTCCGCCGACGTCCTGATCTTTTCGGGAAAGACCGACTCATACGTCACGGCCGCCGAAAAGACTCTGCCGAGAACGAAAACAAAAGACCGCGTCGTCTTTTACGCACCGGACGCGGACGAGGATCTCTGGAGCATAGGGAAAAAGTTCGGTCTCGCTCAGGAAAGCCTTGAAAATCAGCAGGCCTTGTCGGCTAAGAGCAGATTTTTGAGATTCACTGTTTAAAGAATATTAAAACGATCAAAGCCGACCCGATCTTCCGGGCCGGCTTTGGAATTTTTGGGGTTTAGTTTTCGGGTCCCGGCAAGCCTTTCTTTCACTGATAATCCGAGGGATCGAGCGGCTTTTCTCCGGGGCAGGACGCCTGCTGTTCCGCGGGCGCGGGACTTGAGGAGGGATAGAACTCTCTGAGAGGGAAATCGAGAGCTTTGAACATAGTGCAGGGATCGGTGCTCTCGAGCTTTCTGTCGCAGCTCGGCGGAATGCAGATATCGCAGGCGGGGATCACGAGCTGAGAGGGTCTTTCGATGCGGATTATAGAAAACGCGCCGATCGTAATGAAGACGTTTCTCTGTTCGTCGCGGCAGTCGGCGGAGAACTCGCCGTTGAAGCTGTCGGTGATCTGAGGCGGCAGACCTTCCGCGATAGAAGTGCCGTTTGTTCCGGCTCTGAAATCGCCGTCTGTCACTTCGAGCCTCAGCGCCATCGGATCGGCGACCTCGACGATGACTCTCGGGAGATTAGAGAGCACCGAAAGCTCGCAGTCGGGTCTCGCACATCCGAGAGGAGCGCGGATGTCCGATCTGAACGAGGACACGTTTCCTTCTCCGCCGTAGAGGATGACGGTCTTGTCGTGGATCGCCAGTCCCTGCACTTCCTGGGTGTTCCCGAGACCGAGACAGCAGTCTAAGAGAACGTAGAAGTAGTAACGGATGTTCACCTGATAATATCCGGCGTTGAAGGGAGTGGGAGAGGTGTCTATCCTCGTCCAGAGCACCTTGACGGATTTCGTTCTGACGGAAATGCTGTCGTTGACGGCCTGCTGACCGACGTCGGTGAAGTGAAGGAGCGTGTTTTCGATACAGTCCTGACTCCTGCAGGAATCAAAGATCCTGTATGTATCTATACAGCACACTCCGTTCTCAGACGCGTCGCAGGAAGGCGGCGCAGTGCAGATCTGACAGTCCTTGGGGCAGTTGTTTGGGGCGTTCATCGCTGTTCCTCCGAAAAAATGGATTTCACCTTTATCTTATGCGCGCCGTGTTCAAAAGGTGTCCTTTTCGGGGAAAAACGATTTTTGAACGTATATATTATTTCTCTGAGTTATCCTTCAATTCGTTTCGCTCTCTTTTTCTTCGTCGCGTTCCGGGGCGCTCGCCGAGAGGGGATTCAGCTCCATCGCGCTCTTCATCTGCCCGTTCGTGACGTGAGTGTAGATCTGTGTGGTGTTGAGCTGCTCGTGCCCGAGGATGTCCTTCAGGACCCTCACGTCGACCTTTCCCGTCCCGTAAAGCAGCGTGGCGGCGGTATGGCGCAGCTTGTGGACCGAAAGCTGGCGGTAGGTGAGGCCCGCGGCAAGCAGGTATTTGTTCATGTTGTACTGAACGGCGCGCGCAGTGAGCCGGTTCCCGTTGCGGCTGACCCACAGCGCGTCCTGATCCTTGCACCTGAGTCCTTTTCTGACTTTCAGCCAGCGCGTCAGCGCGGCGCGGCAGCTATCGTTGAGATAGAGAGTCCTCTGCTTCGAGCCTTTTCCTGTAATGACGACCTTTTCGAGGTCCGGAGTGAGATCCGACAGGCTTATCCCGCAAAGCTCGCTCAGACGCATTCCGCAGTTCAGAAACATCGTGAAGATCGCCGTGTCGCGCTCTTCGTTTTCCTTGCCGTATTTTTTCACGGTGTCAAGAAAATTCACGCTCTCGTCGAGAGTCAGGTATTTGGGCAGACTTTTTGGGATTCGCGGAGTCTCGATGTTATTTGCCGGATTGTTATCGCAGATCTTGGCGTTGACGGTCAGGTATTTGTAGAACGACTTGATGCT
>JAFTEP010000186.1 GCA_017453605.1 Clostridia bacterium | reverse complement strand
CTCTCCGTGTCACTCGCCGACGCCAAAAGCGGCGGCGAAAACACAGAGCGGCGGGTCATCGAGGCGCCGTTTTTGCGGGGCGTCGAGGCGCCGCCCCCTACAGATGAACATTGTTGCCAAGAATTTATAACAAGTCGTCCCAACCAATAAATTCTGAATTCCGCATTCCGCATTCATAATTCCGAATTGACTTTCGCCGACGCCAAAGCGTCGGCGAAAATTTACTCCGCAATGATCCAAAATTTCTTAATTCTTAATTCTTAATTAGCCCCCCGCCGTTTCCAGCGGGGCGAGGGCGCGGTCGAGGATGCCGGTCATGCGGGCGATCGCGACGCCGTAGTTGACTATCGGGACCTTCGCTTCGCGGGCGGCGGCGAGGCGGTTTTTCATCTGGTTGGCGCTCAGCATACAGGCGCCGCAGTGAACGACAAGATCATATCCCGAAAGGTCTTCGGGGAAGGCGCCGCCGGAGGTGAACTCGAAGCGCGGCGACGCTCCGCAAAAGCGCGAGATCATCGAGGGAAGCTTCACCGTGCCGATGTCGTTGCACTGGCGGTGATGCGTGCAGCCCTCCGCGATCAGCACCCGTGACGAATCCTTGAGCTCCGACAGCCTGTCCGCGCCCGCCGCGAGCTGATCGAGATCGCCGCGGTATCTTGCAAAGAGGATCGAGAACGAGGTCAGCCTCACGCGCTCGGGGACGATCGCCGAGACCGCGCGGAAGACCGACGAATCCGTGATGACAAGATCCGGGTCGCTTTTCATGGCGGCGAGCGCCGCGGAAAGCTCGCTGTCGCGGCAGCAGACGGCGAGAGCGCCGAGATCGAGAAGCTCTCTCAGGACCATCTGCTGAGGCAAAATTATCCTGCCCTTGGGCGCCGACTCGTCGATCGGGATGACCAGGATCACGCGGTCGCCCGGCTTGCAGAGCCCCGCGAGGATCTTTTTTTCTTTTGCCGCGCCGATGGAGGCGATGCGCTCCTTGAGCGCGTTTATCCCCTCGCCCGTTTCGGCGCTGACCGGGACCGCGCCCGCGTCGAGGACGCGCTTTTTTTCTTCTTCGCTCAAAAATTCCGCTTTGTTGACGGCCTTTAACAGCGGGATATTGCGCGCCGAGATCAGGCGGATCAGCTCTTTTTCGGGCTCCCCCTCGCCGACGGCGGCGTCGGTCACGAGGACCGCGGCGTCTACGGTCGAGAGGATCTCGCGGGTGCGCTCAACGCGGCTCTCGCCGAGTTCGCTCACGTCGTCGAAGCCCGGGGTGTCGATAAGCAGCACCGGACCGAGCGGCAGGATCTCCATCGCCTTTTTCACGGGATCCGTGGTCGTGCCGCCGGTCGGCGAGACCAGCGCGACCCTCTGCCCGGTGACGGCGTTCACGAGGCTCGATTTGCCGGCGTTTGTCCTGCCGAAAAAGCCGATCTGGAACCTTTCGGAGCCGGGAGTATCGTTGAGTGACATATTTTTACCTCAGAAGCGGAAATCGCGCCCCGCGCCGGAGCGGATATCCGCGACGTTTTTCTTCGCGATCTCTTTGACCTTGGGATTCTCGATCTTTTCAAGCTCTGCGGCTATGACCTTCTCGCCGAGCGCAAGCGTCTCGGGTGAGGCGTAGTCCGAAAGGTATTCCTGCAGCGTCATCAGCGCGTTGGGGTGACAGCAGTTGATGATCTGACCCGTCTTGCAGAGGCTCATGAAGCGGTCGCCCGTCCTGCCCTCGCGGTAGCAGGCGGTGCAGAACGACGGGATGTGTCCGTTCTCCATCAGCCATCTGACGACCTCGTCGAGACTGCGCTGATCGCTGACGTCGAACTGCTCCGTGTCGTGCGGGCGCTCCTTCTCGGCGTAGCCGCCGACGGAGGTGCGCGAGCCGCCGCTGACCTGCGATATCCCGAGCTCGAGCAGCCTTGCGCGGACCTGTTCGGATTCCCTGGTCGAGATGATCATTCCCGTGTAGGGCACGGCGAGCCTGATGCAGGCGACGATCTTCGCGAAGGTGCCGTCGTCGATGCCGTTGTCGAACACGTCGGGATCGATGTCGTCGGCGCGCTTCACCCTCGGCACGCTGATCGTGTGCGGCCCGACTCCGAACGCCGCCTCGAGATGCTCGGCGTGCATGATGAGCCCGGTGAACTCGTATTTGTACCTTTCGAGCCCGAACAGGACGCCCAGCCCCACGTCGTCGATCCCGCCCTGCATAGCGCGGTCCATCGCCTCGGTGTGCCAGTCGTAGTCGTGCTTAGGTCCGGTCGGGTGCAGTTCGAGATAGCTTTTCTTGTGATAAGTTTCCTGGAAAAGGATATAAGTGCCGATCCCGGCCTCTTTCAGGCGGCGGTAGGATCCGACGTCGGTCGCCGCGATGTTGACGTTGACCCTCCTGATCGCGCCGTTCTTGTGGCGGATCGAATAGATCGTGTCGATGCACTCGAGGATGTATTCGAGCGGGTTGTTCTTGGGGTCCTCGCCCGATTCGATCGCGAGGCGCTTGTGACCCATGTCCTGGAGCGCGATGACCTCGCGGCGCACCTCTTCCTGGGTGAGTTTTTTCCTCGTGATGTGCTTGTTCTTGAGGTGGTAGGGGCAGTAGACGCAGCCGTTGACGCAGTAGTTCGAGAGATAGAGCGGCGCGAAGATGACGATGCGGTTGCCGTAGAAGGTCTGCTTGATCTCCCTGGCGAGAGCAAAGATCTTTTCGTTTTTGTCCGGCAGTTCGCAGGCGAGGAGCACCGCGGCGTCGCGGTGACCGAGCCCCGTGCAGCGGACGCTCTTCCCGTTTCTCGCGGGACGCGCCTTCTCTAAGATGGCGTCGATGAGCGCGGCGTCGTTTTTGTGCTTCTCGGCGTATTCGAGGGTGTCGAGGATCTCTTCGTCGTTGATGAAATCGTCGGCATGCGGCGATTTAGGATCGTATTTTGCCATGATTCAAGCTTCCGTTTCTGAAATTTTATTCTTCCTTTAGATTTGAAAACGCGGTCTTGACGCTGACTCCGTCAAGCTTTCCGATCTTCCCGGAGAGCGCGTTGATCTTCTCCTGAGGCGCGTCGACGGCGACGCTGATGACGTTGATGTTCTTCTCGCGGTAGGGTATGCCCATCCTGCCGATGATGACGTCCGCGAAATCGTGCAGGATCGCGTTGAGCTCGGCGACGCTCTCGCGGTTTTCGACGATGATGCCCATGACGGCGACTCTTGTGTTCATTTTTATATCTCCTTTATAAATTTATTTACTGCTTATCCAGACTGTCCCGGCGGGTCGTCGTGGGCGCCGACCCCTACCGGATAACAATGCAGCGGGGTTTTTCCGAGGTCCCCGACGCGAGGCACGCAGCGGCGGGGTGAATCCGACCCGCAAAGGGCTCCCGCCCTTTGGACCCGGGGATCCGGGGTCTTTGTTCGATCAACGGCGTTTTGTTTTCGTCTTCGCTTTTGGCTCAGACGAAGGGAACGGAGAGAATATGTTATGGGGACCCCTCATCAGTCAGCTGCGCTGACAGCTTCCCCTCCAGGGGGAAGCCTTCAAAACCGCACTTTTATTTGTTGATTAACAAATGAATTGTTGCGTGTATCTGGATGTTTCGTGTTTTCTTTTACAATTATCATTTTACAATTATCAATAGACCAGAATGATTTCTTAAATCGTTGATAGTAATGCTTTGGCTCTATGTTAAGTCAGAACAGAAAGTGCCGCTCTTTAGGCTTCCCCCTGGAGGGGAAGCTGTCAGCGCAGCTGACTGATGAGGGGACACCATAGCCCATTTACACTCCGTCTCCCTCGCCGACGCCGAATGCGGCGGCGAAAGCCTTTTCCGGCTGGTCGTCGTGGGCGCACGGGATCCGCGCGAAACGGGTCGTCGAGGCGCCGACCCTTACCGAGGATTATTGTCGCCGATAAATAAGACGAGGCAAAACGAAAGAACGAACAATAATCCCGTTTTTTCCCGGGTCCAAAGGGCGGGAGCCCTTTGCGGGTCGGGGGCAGAGCCCCGCCGCCGGAGGCGCGGAAAAGAAAGTCACTCGCCGCCGGAGGCACGCAGCGGCGGAGCGCAAAAAAAAATCCGCCCCGGGAGGGACGGATCTTTTTTATCGGCGCAAGCGCCTGATCAATTTTGTTTTCTCTGAGTCTTACGCTCTGCGGGACTTGGAGATCACAACAGCGGCAGCCGCGGAGATCACGACAGCGGCGATCATGTAAGTGGTGATATCGCCGGTGTTGGAAGAAGGTCTTCTGGTGGAAGAGGGCTTCTTGGTGGTGTTGGCGGGAGCGGCATCGGTGGCAGCGGGCTGTTCGCTGGTCTGAGCCTGTTCGCTGGTCTGAGCCTGCTCGCTGGTCTGAGGCTGTTCGCTGGTGGGAGCCTGACTGGTGGGAGCCTGGGTCGGATCCGGAGTGGTGTCGCCGCCGATGGTATCGGAATCGTCGATCTTCTGGATCTCGGTCACGGCATCCTTGAAGGTGGCGAGCATCGGGCCGGTGCCTTCGTTGTCGAACCAAACCTTGCTGTCAAGGCCGATCATGGCAACGGCGCCCTTGCCTTCGAGCTTGGACTTCTTCTCAGCATAGCACTTAGAGAGACCGTTGGTGTCTTCGCAGTTGGTCAGACCGAGGAGCTGCGGATAAGCTTCCTTGTTGCCGTAGAAGTTGTTGACGGTGCACTTGTCGCAGCGGCCGGAAAGCAGACCGGAGGTGGTGGACTGTTCATTGGCCTTGAAGTAGCCGATGAAGAAGCAGTTCTGGATATCGGTGCCGGTCTCGGCATAGTCAGCGATAGCGATATCGGTGACACGTCCGACAAGTCCGCCGGAGTTCTCTTTGAAGAGGTTGACGCCCTTGTAGACGTCGCCGTATCTGGACTCATAATTGCCGATGAAGCCGACGTTCTTGAGGATGATGTGGCAT
Source organism: Clostridia bacterium (assembly GCA_017453605.1). Lineage (GTDB taxonomy): Bacteria > Bacillota > Clostridia > Oscillospirales > SIG627 > SIG685. Next base: position 1,018 of record JAFTEP010000186.1, on the reverse strand, counting down.
CTCTGCATGTTGCCGCAGATACCGCCGACGAATCTTCCGCATCCGACGACGACGCCGTGATACAGAACGTCCTTGAAGGTGATGACGAAGTTGCCGGAGGTCATACCGACGATACCGCCGGAGGAGCAATGCTTCTCATAGGGGCCTGCCTTGTCCTTCTCGTCAGCGACGGTAGGATCGGAGGTCTGGGTGTAGGTAGCGTAGACGATGGTGTTGTCGACCTGAACGTTCTCGATGACAACGTTGTCGCCCGTGACGCGGCCGATGACGGCGCCGGTGGCGTAGGTGCCGGAGAAGTAGGAGTTGGTGATCCTGAGGTTGGTGATCTTGGCGTCAGCGGAAACCTGGGCGAAAAGTCCGGCGTATCCGGAAACACCGCTGGTGTTGCTGCCAAAGAGCGAGACGGGCAGGTTGGTGAGAGGATCTCTGCCTTCTTCTTTGGCGAGCCTGTTGACGTACAGACCGCTGATGGTGTGGCCCTGGCCGTCAAAGGTGCCGGCAAATCCGCCGGAGGTGCCGGTCAGCTCGGCGATGTTGTACTTGGGGGGAGTCTTTTCCCACTTGCTGTAGTCACCCTCGTTGAAGACGATGTCGTTAGCGAGAACGACGGTCTTGCCGGCGAAGGTGGTGCCGTTGGTGTTGCACTCGCTGAGGAAGTAGAGAAGCTGTTCAGCGGTGCTGATCTCGATGGTCTTGTTCTTCTTGCTGTACCATGCGTCGGTGAGCTCTGTTCCGCTGTAGGGGGCGGAAGCGTCTTTGGCGGCCGAAGCGACCACGACGAGCGCGGAGACGATCATCAGTGCTGCAAGAACGAGACTGAGAACTTTCTTCATTGTGTTTCTCCTTTTTAAATTTTTATTTATTAGTTTTAATAAAACTAATACGACGTCAGGCGGTCGGATTCCAACCGCTCCTATATTATAATACATTGTTTAGATTTTGTCTATAGTTTTTTCAAAAATTTTTCAGGAAATTTGAACCTTTTTTTCAGTCCCCGCCCGACCCGCCGCGAAAACGG
>JAFTEP010000013.1 GCA_017453605.1 Clostridia bacterium | reverse complement strand
CGGTAGGTCGGAGGTTCGAATCCTCTCGGGAACGCCAAAGATCCCGCGCGCAGGCGCGGGATCTTTGTTTTACCTTTGCTTTAGCTGTCAGGGAGGATCATTGTGGCTTCTTTCGGTATCAACGTTTTCGATTTCGGCGCTAAGGGCGACGGTGTGAATGACGACACCGCCGCGATCCAGGCGGCGATCGACTTCGCCGCGGAGCGGGGCGGCGGGAGGATACTTTTTCCCTACACGAAGGGCGGCTATCGCATAGCGTCTCCGGGGAGGGAAGAATACGAGGGCAGACCTTTGCGCTCGCAGCTTGTGATCCCGCCCGGCAAAGCCAGTATCTTTCTCGAGGGCGAGATGCCCTGCCGTCTTCTGAACGCCTATATGGTCCGTCCACTGTCAAGCGTTGAATACGGTCTTTCGCCGACCGTTTTCGGCGCAAGGACTGACAACACGCGCATCTTTTCCGACTGGCGCGCCCCGGAGGAACACGATCCGGCCGCCCGTCCCTGGTCGATAATATCGGCGCCGGAAGGCGAGTGGGCAAAGGGGCATTTTTCGGTCCTGAACTTTTCTGTTTCAAATCTTGAATTCGCGGTCGCTCTCGACAGGGAAAAGATGTATCCCACTATGAGTGCGGCAAACTTGCAGAACGTTTCGAGAGTGCACGTCAGCGACAGTCAGTTCTGCCTCAACGATTCCGTCGGCGACACCCTGCTCGACAAGGAACTTCTTCACAATCCCTGCCACACGGCCGGGCTTGTCACTTCCGGTGACCAGAACGACGACAACACTCTTCATAACGTCGCGGTCCAGGGCTTCAGCTACGGCTTCGTGTGCGGCGAGCACGTCGTCGCGGACTATCTCTACATCCACAACTGCGAAGAGGGGCTTACTTTCCACGACTGTTCGCATCTGTCAGTCATAAACCATATCGTCGCACAGCATAACGCCGTGATCGTTTCCGCCGCTCCCGACGGTCTGTTCGGTATGGCGAAAGGCCCCTGCAACGTGTTGATCGGCACAGTGAACTTTGAATGCGGAACGGGACTCAAGCCGGAAGTCGACGCGCTGAAATACGGCGTCTTCGATCCCGAAAAACGTCTGCACGGCTCGCTCTGCTGGCACAAGCCCTGGGGCAAACAGGAGTTTCCGGTCGTCTGCGGCGAAAAATTTTCAGTCACGCAGTTTTAAGAGTATAAAAAAAGGAGATCGAAAATGAGACGCTTCGTTCAGAGAGGCTTTCTGAAACCCGAAAAGGTAGACGAATACCGCAGGCTCCATTCGGCGGTCTGGCCGGAAGTTCTGAAAACCATCACGGAATGTAATCTTTCAAACTACACGATCTCTATAATAGGAAACGAAGTCGTGAGCTGTTTTGATTACTTAGGCGAAGATTTCGACGCCGATATGAAAAAGATGGAGTCGGATCCCGTGACGCTCGAATGGTGGAAGCACACAAAGCCCTGCTTTTTACGGCACGGCGAGGGCGTCTACTACGAGGATCTCGAAGAGATCTTCCGTCACGACTGACAAAGGCGGTGAAAAGAGATGTTTATTGATAAAGTCGACATTTTCGTCAAGGCCGGAAAGGGCGGCAATGGCTGCGTTTCGTTCCGCAGGGAGAAATACGTCGCCAAGGGCGGTCCCGACGGCGGCGACGGCGGCAACGGCGGCAGCGTGATCTTCGAAATCGACGAGGGCGAGAACACGCTTCTCCCCTTCAAGTACCGCAGAAAATTCGTCGCCGCAAACGGCGGCGACGGTATGCCGCAGAAATTCCACGGCAAGACCGCGCCCGATCTTATCATCAAAGTCCCTCAGGGCACTCTGATAAAGGACAAAGAGTCGGGAAAGATCGTCTTTGATATGGGCACCGACGGAAGATTCGTCGCCGCGAAGGGCGGGATCGGCGGCTGGGGCAACGTGCATTTTGCCACCCCGACCCGGCAGGTGCCGCGCTTTGCGAAATCCGGAACCGAGGGGCAGGAGAGGGAACTGACTCTCGAACTGAAGATGCTCGCGGATGTCGGACTCGTCGGACTTCCCAACGTCGGAAAATCCACGCTTTTAAGCATGGTCAGCGCCGCGCGTCCGAAGATCGCCGACTACCACTTCACGACCCTTTCCCCGATGCTCGGAGTCGTGAGCGTCGGTGAGGGCGCGAGCTTTGTCATGGCCGATATCCCCGGTCTCATCGAGGGCGCGAGCGACGGGCTCGGTCTCGGACACGACTTTCTGAGACACGTCGACCGCTGCAGGCTCCTCGTCCACGTCGTCGACGCCTCCGCGAGCGAGGGCAGGGATCCGGTAGACGACATCGAGACGGTCAATCTCGAACTGATAAAGTACAGCGAGGAGCTGTCCCGCCGTCCGCAGATCATCGTCGCCAACAAATGTGATATCGGAGTCACCGAAGAGAACAAAGAGGCACTCGAACACTACGCCGAGGTCAACGGTGTCGATCTGTTCTTCATTTCAGCCGCCGCGAGAGAGAACGTCGACGAGCTTATGAAGGCGATATATAAAAAGGTCTCCGCTCTCCCGCCGATAAAGTCATACGAGGCGGATTTCGTCCCGGAGGAGCCCGCGGCGGCGGACTTCTCGTTCGAAGTCACGGTCGAGGACGGAGTCTATTATCTCTCGGGCGCATGGCTCGAAAAACTCATCTCGAACGTCAACTTCTCGGATTACGAATCCGTTTCGTTTTTCCAGAAGGTCCTGCGCGACAAGGGCGTGATAAAGGCGCTCGAGGACGCCGGGATCGAAGAGGACGACACCGTCGACATCTCCGGCGTGCAGTTCGATTTTGTTTTCTGAGCGAAAAAAGATCGTTATGGAACAGAAAAAGAAACTCGGCGCCGTGACGCTCGGCTGCCGCGTCAACCAGTATGAGACCCAGGCGTGCTGTGAGATTTTTGAAAGCTTCGGCTACGAAACGTCCGAACCCTCCGAAGACTGCGACGCCTTTTTTCTCAACACCTGCTCGGTCACTTTAGAGAGCGACCGCAAGAGCCGGCAGATGATCTCGCGGCTCGTTAAGTTCGCGCGACCCTCCGGCGCGCCCGTCGTCGTCTGCGGCTGTCACGTTCAGGCGCACCCGGACGAAGTCTTTGACTACGACAGGATCTATCTGTGCGGCAACGCCGACAAGAGCGCGTTCGTCCGCTCGTTTTTAGAAGGGGAGTGCGCGGGCGTCTCGGTCCCTTCAAGAAAAGAGATGGACCGTTTTTATCCTGCCGGAGTTTCCTTTTCAAAGAACACGAGAGCCTTCGTGAAGATCGAGGACGGCTGCGACAATTTCTGTTCCTACTGCATCGTCGCCCGTCTGAGAGGCCCGGTCAGATCGCGCCCCGCGGATGAGGTCGAGGCGGACGTCAGACGGCTCGCCGCAAACGGCTACCGCGAGATCGTCCTCACCGGGATCGAGACCTCGTTTTACGGCAGGGATCCCGGCGGCGAGGACCTCGTTTCGCTCTCCGAGCGCGTTTCGCGCATAGAGGGCGTCGAGCGCATCCGCTTCGGCTCGCTCAGACCCACGCTCTTCACCCGCGATTTTTCGCGCAGACTTTCCGGCGTAGAAAAGGTCATGCCGCACTTTCATCTTTCCGTCCAGTCAGGAAGCGACAGGATCCTTTCTCTTATGCGCCGTGGCTACGGAAGAGACGACGTCCTCAGAGCCTTTGAGAACGTCAGAGAGTTCTTTGCGGACGCCGCGTTCAGCGCCGACGTGATCTGCGGATTCCCCGGCGAAACGGAAGAGGATTTTCTCCTCTCGGCGTCGCTCGTCGAGG
>JAFTEP010000185.1 GCA_017453605.1 Clostridia bacterium | reverse complement strand
CTTTAGGCTTCCCCCTGGAGGGGAAGCTGTCAGCGGAGCTGACTGATGAGGGGTCCCCATAACCCTTTTTCGATCAATGACCCTCGCCGACGCCAAAGCGTCGGCGATCGTTGTTGATCGGATATTGTTTCGGTGTCCCCGTGACAATTTTTGCTCCGTCCTCTCTTTGTCATCCTGAGCGAAGCGAAGGATCTTTCCTCCGGTAAAAGATTCTTCGGCGCTCTCTCCTCAGAATGACAAACAATAACAATCGCCGAACTCGGAAGATCGGCGAAAGCAGGTATTATTCCCCGTTTCCGGGGTCAAGGGGTCCGGACCCCTTGCGGGATTCCAAAGGGCATAGCCCTTTGGAGTGTATTCCCTCACGCGGGAGGGAAGATGGAATTGAACAGGATGAGGATCCCTAAAAAGGAGAAGTTGAAGGCGGAAAAGAGGGCGACGTATTTTGAAGCCCTGCCGGGGAAGTGTTTCATATATTCCCGGAAGGTGATGAGGCTCGCGAGGGATGCGATGAGCGTTCCCGTGCCGCCGATGTTGACGCCCACAAGGAGCGCGGGATAGTTCTCCGTGAAGCGCGAGAGAAGGACCGCCGAGGGCACGTTTGAAATGAACTGGCAGGAAAGCGCGCTGAAAACGAGGGTGTTCTTTTCAAGAAGCGAGGTCAGAAGATCTCTGACCGGCTCAATGCGCGACATATTGCCCGAAAAGATGAAGAAGAACAAAAACGTGAAGAGGAGCGGATAGTCGACCTGACTCAGCGCCTTGCGGTCGAGGAAAAACAAAGCTATGGCGACGACTGCGAGCCCGATCCAGTAGGGGATCACGCGGAAGACCATGACGATCGAGAGCGCGAAGAGCGCGATGTACGCCGCGGTCCTGAGGGCCGGGAGCTTCACCGGGCATTTTTCGAGGCTGAGAGGCTCGTTCTTGAAGAACACGAGACAGCAGACGGTGATGAGCGCGACCGAAAGCGCGAACGAGGGCGCCATGATGAGCGCGAACCTCGCGTCCGGGATCTGAAAGCGCCCGTAAAGATAGAGGTTCTGCGGATTGCCGAAGGGAGTCAGCATTCCGCCGAGATTCGCGGCGATGTTCTGCAGGATGAAGAGCGGCGCCGCCTCTTTTTTGCGCCCGGTCGCCTCGAGGACGAGCCAGCCGAGCGGCAGGAAGGTCAGGAGCGCCATGTCGTTGGCGATAAGCATCGAGCCGACAAACGTGACGTAGACCAGCGCGAGCGCGCAAAGGCGCATATTGCCGAAGAGCGAAACGACTCTGCGAGCGAGGACGAAAAAGAAGCTGACGTTCTTCAGCGCGCAGACGGTCGCGAGCACCGCGAACAGGCAGGCGAGCGTCTTGAAGTCGGGATACGAGAGATATTCGGCGTCCGGCGGCACGATGAACGAGGTGATGAGCGCCGCCGCGAAGGCGATCACGCACACGGCGTTCTTCTTCACGAACGCGCCGACGGCTCCCGTAATGTGCGACGGATCGATATGACGCCCCGGCATTTGGAGCCCGGGCGAGCGGGTATGTGAAAGATTCGTAAAAAACCTCCGTCGGATCCGTCAGTCTGGGTGTTTTTTTGCCTCTGCGGACCAATCCGATGGATTATACATCAAAAAAAAGCAAAACGCAATAGAGAAATTGCACAAATTCCGCCAAAAATGCCATCCGGAATCCGTTCAGTTCACGTTGAGCTTCGTCTTGACCTCGGTCTTTCTCTCGACGGCGCAGTTTTCCGCGTCAACGCCGCCGCAATTCGTCAGGACAAGCGTCATCGGCTTGCCGAGGCTGTTCGAGTTCCCCTTGAACGTGATGCCGCCGACGTATCCGCCCTCAAGGGGTTTTGCCGTCTCGAATTCGTTGTTAAGTATTTTCAGGTTTTTGTGATAATACGGCTCGGCGTCCGTCGGGAAGACCTCCGGTTTTATCCTGATCCGCGCTCTCTCGCCGACGAAGCGGCAGTTTTCGACAGTAAGATCCGTTAAGGGTCCCGACTCGAACCAGTATGACGCGTCGCCTGTGAGATACAGGGGCAGTTCGGTCTGGCAGTTTTTCATCACGGTATTCCCGCGGGTCTGCAGGCGCAGGTGGCTGTTCGCCTTCCCGAAAACGCTGTCGGAAATATAAAGTTCGCAGTTGGCGGTGATGTTTTCTATCAGGTCGCCCTCTTCGTGAGCGGCGGCGGGGCGGTCGAGAACGAACTTTCTCCTTCCGTCGCCGAGGTCCCCGATCTTTTTTACAACGTATCTTGCGGCTTCCTCCATCGTCTTCCCGCGATAGACGGCGATAAGATCCCCTTCGCGGAAAAGATCCGCCGCCTGAGGCTCGCAGGACGCGAGATCGGAGACGATCACGTCGCCGTCTGTCTGCGCGACGGTGCGGAAATTCGAGTGGACGTTCAGCGCGTCGTCGATCATCCCCTCGAACACGCTGCCTTTTATAATCATTTTCCCGGAATTGCCGAAGCAGTGGACTGCGTCCGCGGCGTTCGCGACTATGCAGGGGGAGAGTTCGTCGTGAGTGAGCTTCACGCCGTCGAGCGTCAGATCCTCGGCGCGGTAGGTGTAGATCCCCATTCCCCATCCGGCAATAATGCGGTAGTTTTCGATAAGAGTGTTTTTGGAGTCGATGATAAACACGCTCGAGAGCGAGCGCGCCTCGTGAGTGAAGACAAGCACTCTCCCCGGACGGTAAAACTCCGGGACGTCTCCTTTCAGAACTATCTCATCCCCGTCCTGCCGGGCGACGAACCTGTCGATCTTAAAGGGGCGCTCGACGTCCATCACGATCCTGTTTCCCGTGACGCCCAGATGCACTCCGCAGCCCTTGCGGGTATCTTTATCGAAGACCTGGAAGAAAGTCCCGTTGCGGTTCAGTCCCCGGTTTTCCCAGGTGTCGGAGAAGGGAACGATCTGTCCGTCCTCGACGCGGCAGGGACAGCGTTCGTTCAGCCGGAGCCTGACGCTGTCGGGAGAAACTTTGGTGATGAGCGCCTCGGTGAAGGGCGGGCGGTCGTAGGTCACGCGGCAGTTTTTTACCGTAACGTTTTCCGATCCGTCGATCAGAAAGGGCTGGATCTTCCCGTGCATCACGAGCGTCGCGCCGCAAAAATCGAGAGTGACGTTCTTTTTGTCTTTTATCAGCGTGAAAACGTCGAATTCTTTGGCGTCGTGCGCCCTGAGCGCGACGTATCTGCCGTCGCATACCCTGACGGCGTCCCGGGCGTAAACGTGGTATTCGCTTTTTTTCGCGTAGTATTCAGTATCGCTTTCTATCGGCTGCCCGATGATGAATTCCTTTTTTATCATTTCCATATCGCCTTTCCCTTCGCTTCGCGGTGGTTTTCTTTCCAATTGAAATTATAACCCGATACGCACGCCGTGTCAATGCCGTTTTTGTCCCATTGATGGTGGAAGAACTCTGAAATTTTACATAAAACGACGCGGTACGGCGAAAAATGATTTTTTGTCATCGGCAAAAGCTGTTTTTTTCGTCTCCGTCTTTACAAAACCGCCTGCGATTGGTATAATAATACCGACCGGAAAGCCCGGGATCCCGAAAGCCCGCCGGGCTCGACCCCGGAAATCTTGAAATAACGGAGGAACAACATGATTTGTCCGAAATGCGGCGCTCAGGTGCCCGACGGGAGTTCGTTCTGCACCAACTGCAGCGCGCCGCTCGCTCAGCAGGCTCCCGCATACGCACCGTACCAGTCCCCGTACGCCCCTCCCTCTCAGCCGGCCTACGCCGCGCCCGCTCCAGACTCAACAGGAGTCGTCCATAAAGCCCTGAAGGGGCTCGCGACCTCGCCGATGGCTCTCATCGCGGCGATCGCCCTCAGTCTGGCGATAGTCCTCGGCATCGTCGGCGCGATGACGAACTCGTCTTCCGTAGCCGTAGTTCTGGAAGACAACCTCGCTCGGTTTTCGGATGAGTTTAACATATCTGAAAGCGATATGCGCGAGATCAGAAAGATGCTCAGTGAAGTGCCCGACGTGAGCCTCTCTTCCGCCGTCGTCGCCCAGATCCCGCAGATCCTGATCTGCGTCGGCGTCTGGATGGTCCTGATCAGCGCGTTCTCCCAGACCTCGCGCATGAGCGGCTCCGGACTGACGGTAATAAAAGTTATAACCATCATAAGTCTGGTTTTCGCCTGCGTCGGCGCGGGGATTCTGGTCATTCTGGCGATCGTCGGTATAGTCGTGGGCATCGCGCAGGACATCGCGATACTGCCTGTCATATCGGGCATCTTTCTCTTCTTTTTCGCTGTCTTCGCGGCCTTTTTAATAATCTATTACGCAAAGACCGTAAAGACCCTCAACACGATGAGATCGGTCATCGATACCGGCGCTCCCAACGACAGGGTCTCCTCGTTCGTCGCGGTCATCTGCATCATCGGCGGCGCGGGAGCCGGCATGAGTTTTCTCGGCTCGATCACTCTCGATCTTTTCAACGCTCTCGCCAACGCGGCGAACGCCGTCGCGCTGATCCTGTTCGGGCTTCTGATCTTCAAGTTCAGAAACACGATGCAGGAAGTCATGAGGATGGCTCCGGCTCCGGTCGGCGGCTACGTTCCCCCGTCCTATTCCGGCGCGTCCTGCGCTCAGCAGCCCGCGAATCCCTACGGCAATCCCGTGACAGTCTGCCCCAACTGCCGCAATCAGCACTCGGCAAACGACGCCGTCTGTCCCTTCTGCGGATATTCCTCCGCTCAGAGATAAATTCCGTTTTTCAGCGCGCCGCAGAGCCGGAAGACTTTGCGGCGCGTTCTTCTTGACAAAAAAGGCTGTTTGTGGTATCATTCAAGCAATACGATTTCAGCCCGGCGGGTACCCGGGCGAGGCGAAAGGAAGAAATAAAGTGAAATTCGCACCGATTGTTACCTCTCTTCTCGACACCGACCTGTATAAATTCAATATGGATCAGGTGATCTTCCACAAGCACACCGATCTGTGCGGCAAATATTATTTCAAGTGCCGCAATAAAGGCGTGAAATTCACTCCCGAAATGAAAAGGGAGATCGAGGAGCAGGTCGACCACCTCTGTACACTGAGATTCAAAAAGGACGAGCTCGACTATCTGAGGTCCATCCGCTTCATAAAGAACGACTACGTCGAATTCTTAAGGCTCTGGCATCCGATCCGCGACTACGTGACGATAGATCTGAACAAAGACGGCGAGCTTTACGTCGAGGTCGACGGCCCGCTGTTCTCGGCGATGCAGTTCGAGATATATCTGCTCGAGATCATCAACGAGGTCTATTTCCGCCTCGCCTTCAACTACGAGGATCTGCGCCGCTCCGCTGAGGAGAGGCTGAACGCGAAGATAAAGGCGTTCAACGACGGGACCTACACCTTCAATTTCGCGGAGTTCGGCTGCAGGCGCAGGCTCTCGCTCGAATGGGAGGACGAGGTCGTCAGACGCCTCGCCTTCGAGACCAAGAACTGCGTGGGCACCTCCGACGTGTATCTCGCGAAAAAGTACAACATCAAGCCGATCGGCACCTACGCGCACGAGTTCGTGCAGATGTATCAGGGCATCGACTCGATCCCGCTCGCGTACACCAACCACTACGCGATG
>JAFTEP010000184.1 GCA_017453605.1 Clostridia bacterium | reverse complement strand
GTGTGCCAAACGTCAAAAGAGTGAAATCTTTTGCCTGACGGCAAAAGGTGAAATCTTCGGGCGCTGCCCTCAGGTGAAATCGAACGCTGACGCGTTCGGTGAAATGAAATCCACCCACGGGAACCCCCAACGCTCACAAGTTCGCGTCGGGGAACCCCTCAACCCGCCGTCGAGGCGATTTCACTGCCCGAAGGGCAATTTCACCGCCGCAGGCGATTTCACCCACCCCGCAGGGGTGGATTTCGTTGCCGACTGTCCTTTGGGACAGTCGGCTAAACCGCCCGGTTTTTTGTCCCCCGTCAAGCCGCAAAGCCTGACGGGGCATTCTTTTTTTGTCGGTTCGGAGATCAGAAGGAATAGCCGGAGAGGCTGTAGTACGCCATATTGTTCTGTCTGACGTCGAGGCGGCCGAAGCAGGCGCAGACCGGAACGTCGGATATGACGTGGAGCGCGTACTGTCCGAAGGGGATCTGATACTTTTCCTTGCCGATCGGGAAATCGAGTCTGAGGCAGGTCGTGCGCTCCGCGGACAGATCGAGGGTTATGCGGTCGTAGGGCTCCTTATCCTCGAAGAGCACTTTGATGCGGATATGCGCGTCGAGCTTTGAAACGTTTGTGATCATGAGGGCCTCGTGGCCCATAAACGAGGGATCGTCGCCGTGCGGAGGAAGGTCACCGTCGCAGAAGACCCAGTTTTTCATTCCGTTTTCCATTGCTTTTTCCTTTCTTATTTTATATAATTGAAAAGTTCGTTCTCGAATTCAGGGCAGAGGGGTTCGGCGCCGTTTTCGGTAATGACATAGCAGGTCTCGACGCGCAGACCGTTGAGGGTCGGATGCGAGAAGAAGCTGACGTCGATATTGACGACCATGTTCTTTTGGATCACGTCGTCGCTGTTGGGACCGAAGAAAGGCGCTTCCGCTTCCTTGAGACCCATCGTGTGAGCGAAAGGACAGACGATGTATTTGAGATAGCCGCCCTTATCGTAGAGTTTGCGTCCGGCGGCGTCGATCTGTCTGCCGGAGTTGCCGATCTTCAGCATATCTTTCGTGACTTTCATCACCTCTATCATATCCCTCAGGCACTTTTCCTGCTCGGGAGTGTAGGCGCCGCTGACCGGGATCGTGTGGCCGAAGGTGCCGGCGTAGCCGTTGATGCGCGGCGCGATGCCGAGCATGACCATTTCGCCGTTTTTCATCACTTTATCTGTGGCTGTGGGCACCACCGCGTTGGAGCGGATCCCGCTTCCGACGATGGTCTGATAGGCGAAGCCGTTCGCGCCTCTCGCGCGGCAGACCGCCTCGCCCGCCGCCGCGACTTCATACTCCTTTGCGCCGTCTTTTACCTTTTCGCTCATTGATTTGTACGCGTCATAGCAGAGCCTTGTCGCGGCTCTGGCCTGTTCGATCTCCCAGTCGCTCTTGATATAGCGGAATTTGAGATATTCGTCGGTCAGATCGACGATCTCGCAGCCCTCGAAGCCCTTGACGAGGTCCTGATGGACGGCGTAGGGCATATCGGTCGTTCCGACAAGACCGACCTTTTTAACCGGGAATTTCTTGTTCAGCTCCGCGAAGAGCTCCGGGAAGCCGATGACGGTCGCGAGAGGATATTCCTCGTCCGGAACCATGAAGACCTTGAAGCAGCGGGTGTCGGAGATCGCCGAGGACTGACGCGCGAAAGGCTCGCTCTCGGGTCCTCCGAGAAGCATAGTCGTGCCGTCGCGTCCGACCAGCACAGCGCCCTTTTCGAACTGTCCGCACCAGCCGGTGAGATACCAGCCGTTGGCGACGTTGAGCTCGTCGAAGTAGATGACAGCGACGTCCGTTGAGGTGTCGGCGAGCAGTTTTTTGACTTTAGCGATCCTCGCTTCGGTCTCGGCTTTGTTGAAATACGCCATGATTTTGCCTCCTGTATATGTTTATAATTTTTTCAGTTAGCGCTCCAGGTGAAATCCTCGAGAGGATAGAGCGGACGGATGATCTTTTTCAGACCGAGACGGCTCAGTTCGACGCAGCTCGCGCCGTCGCTCAGCACGAAGATCTCCCGGTCGGCGTAGGGCTTGAGCTCGGCAAAGAGATAGCCGAGCTTGACGACGACGACCCGATACTCTTCAAGATCCACTCCCGCGAGATCGAAGTTCCCCTTCTCGATGAACGCGGCGCGGCGTTCGGTGAAGATCGCGTCGATATTGCCTATCGAGAACGTGAGACTGCGCCCTATGATATCCTTCGCCCAGCCGAGGATCTTTCCGTGGACCTTGACATTCGCCTCAATGCCGCCGAAAAGCGGCAGTGTGACGGTCTTTCCGTCGGGAAGATCCCAGAAGCTTTTCACGATCGTTTCGTTTGTGATCCCCGCGACACAGACCGCTTTTTCGGGCTTCGCGTTCACAAAGAGAGCGAGGATGTCGGTGCGGTCGCCCTCGGCTCCGGCGGTCGTGTTGTCGCCGCTGTCGGTGAGGAAAATGCGCTTTTCCGTCCCCGAGAGCGCGCGGCGGACGGATTCCTCCGGGTCTTGGGCCTCGATAGTGAAGCGGTATTCTTTTCTCGTATTCCAGAGCCTGTCAGCTAAGTCCTTCGCGAGACGCTCCGCGCGGTCTCCGGCGGCGCTGACGACGGCGGACGCGCTCGTGTTGGGCGCGTCAACCCAGCAATGTCCGAAAAAGAGATTCGCGCCGAAAACGTCCGGTTCGTCTTCGAGGCGGCGCGTCGCCTCCTCGAGAGTTTTCAGGGGCTCGAGGGAAGTCAGCATCGTGTCACCCTTGACGAGCATCGGGATGCGCTGAAAGAAAGTCTTCGGACGGACGGAGTTTTTCAGGCAGAACGCGAGAGCCTTCACTGCGCGAAGCTGCGTTTCCTTCTGATCGACGTGCGGCGCCGTCTTGAACGCGCAGACTATATCCGCGTATTCGGCGAGTTCGTCGGTGACGTTCGCGTGAAGGTCGAGCGCGAGCGCGATGAGGCAGGAACGCGGCACTATACGGCGGATCGCTTTGAGAAGGCAGAGCTCGCCGCTGCCGATCCCGTCGACCTCCATGCTCCCGTGAAGAAACAGAAATATCCCGTCCGCATCGGCGTTTTCGGACACGGTTTTCAGTATCTTATCTGCGTAGAAGCGATAGATCTTCTCTTCGACGTTTCCCGAGGGGAGAGCGCAGGCGTAGACCGATGGGACGACCTCAAAGCCGTTTTCGACAAGATACTCCTTTACGGGCATCTTCTTGAAAATATCCTCTCCCTCGCAGTATTCAAAATCGCCGTGGCCGGGGCGCAGAGCCGCCCGGCTGTTCGATTCACACTGGAAAGACGCGGCAATTATCTTCAATTTACACCACTCCTTTAGATTATTTTACTTGAATACGGCGCCGCGGACAAGGTAAAAAAAGGCGCGAAAATGGTAAATTTGAAAACAAAGTTATTTTTTCTTTTTTATTCTTCCTTTTTCAGAAGAAGTGTGATATAATCATTTCGAGGTCTGAGCTTG
>JAFTEP010000183.1 GCA_017453605.1 Clostridia bacterium | reverse complement strand
GGACAGAGTGACGGTCGCGGCGGACGAAAGATACAATCTTAGCGAGGTGTCCGTAATAGAGTGCGAGCCGGGAGTGCTCGCCGCCTTTCTCAGGGAAAATTCCTGCGCGGGATATCCGATCCTGAAGACCTTCTCATACGACAACGGCGAGACCTGGTCCGAACTTTACCCCACTCCGATGGACGGCGGACACAGACCGACGGCGGGATTTCTCAAAAACGGGCGGATCATGGTGACCTACCGCTATATCCCCAGCAGCACGCAGAACGTTTTCGCGGCCATCATGAGCAAAAGGTCGGTCCTGGGCACCGAAAGAAAGCACGGGATAAGGATAATGCCGCTCGATTACGACCGCCATCCCAAGCCTGATCTCGGATACACCGGCTGGGTGCAGTTCGACGACGGAGAGATCTACGTCGTGAACTACATAAAGGACGACTCCGAAAAGGCGCACATAAGGGGCTACAGCTTCTTCCCGGACGACATCGTGCTTCCGGAGAAGGAAGAATCTTCAGACAGATCGGTCTTCGGTTGAGAAAATAAAGAGGAGAAAGAAAACGTGAACAAAGAAAAATTCGGCGGGATCTTCCCCGCCCTGCTCACTCCCTTCGGGAATGACGGGAGCGTGAACGAAAAAGAACTCGAAAAGCTCGTGAAATTCGATCTCGGGCTCGGCGCGAAGGGCTTCTACGTCTGCGGAAGCACCGCGGAGGCTTTCTTTCTGACCGTCGAAGAGCGGATGAGGATAATGGAAGTCGTGAGAAACAGCGCGCCGGAAGCGACGCTGATCGCGCACGTCGGCTCACTGAACGAAACGGAAGCGGCGTCTCTTGCCGTCAGGGCAAAAGAGCTCTCATACGACGCTGTCTCGTCGGTCGCTCCGTTCTACTACAAGTTCAGCTTTGAGGAGATCAAGGGCTACTACTTCCGTCTCGCGGACGCGGCGGGGCTGAAAATGCTCGTCTATCACTTCCCGGCGTTCTCGGGTGTGCAGATGGGGCTGGGAGAAATGAGCGCGTTCCTCGGCGACGGGAGGTTTCTGGGGCTCAAATATACCTCGAACGACTTCTTCACTATGGAGCGCTGCAAAGCGTTTTTCCCGGACAAAGTGATATACAACGGCTTCGACGAGATGTTCCTCGCTGGTCTGGCGATGGGCGCCGACGGAGGGATAGGAAGCACCTACAACTTCATGGCGGACAGATTCGTGAAGATCAAGAGCCTTTTCGAAGAGGGAAAGATAAAAGACGCTCAGAAAGTCCAGAGCGAGGCGAACGCGATCATCGCCGTCCTGTGCGGGATCGGCGTGATAGGTGCCGAAAAAGAGGTCCTGTGTCAGATGGGTTTCGATTTCGGGTCCTGCCGTCAGCCCTTCGCAAAACTAACCGGAGAACAAAAGGACCTGATCGCAAAAGAGATAATCCCGAAGATCGAAAAAAGAGTCTGAGACAAAAAAGAATTTTGAGTATAAAAGCTCCGCCCGACACGAAAGCGTCACGCGGAGCTTTTTTCGCCGGAAAAGGCTTCGGGCGGCAGGAAAAACGCCGTTTTTTCTTTTCGGAGAAGCCTTTATGCTGTTTTAGGTAAGCAAAATTAAAAAAACAGTTGACACAGCCTCTACTGTGTGATACAATAGAGCGGTACTAAGTGAAACAAGGTAGTACGGGCGACCGCTTTGAATAAAATCAATACATCAAATATAAGAGAACAAGAAAAGGAAGCTGAAATGGATCTTTTTGAAAAGTGCTCCAAATTCACTCTCGCCAACGAATACAGGGCTATGGGGATCTACCCCTATTTCCATGCGCTCGAGTCGAGGCAGGACGTGGAAGTCGTCATGGAGGGCAAGCGCCGCATCATGCTCGGCTCCAACAACTACCTCGGGCTGACAACGAACCCCGAGATAATCGAAGCGGGGATAAAAGCTTTCGAGAAATACGGGAGCGGCTGTTCGGGCTCGAGATTTCTGAACGGAACTTTAGAGCTGCACCTCGAACTCGAGGCGGAGCTGGCAAAATTCGTGCACAAGGAAGGCGCCGTCACCTTCTCGACGGGCTTCCAGTCGAACCTCGGCATAATCAGCGCTCTGGTGGGTCTTCACGACTACGTTATATGCGACAAGGAAAATCACGCCAGCATCTACGACGGCTGCAAACTGAGCTACGGAAAGCTCGTCAGATATGAACACAACGACATGGAGGGGCTCGAAAAGCTCCTGCAGAAGGTCCCGGAGACCTCCGGCGCGCTGATCGTCACCGACGGCGTGTTCTCGATGGGCGGCGATATCGCCAACCTGCCGGAGATCGTGAGGCTCGCCAAAAAATACGGCGCGAGGGTCATGGTCGACGACGCGCACGGACTCGGCGTCATCGGAGAGGGAGGCAGAGGAACGGCCAGCTACTTCGGGCTCGAAAAAGAAGTCGACGTTATCATGGGCACGTTCTCGAAGTCTCTGGCAAGTCTTGGCGGATATATGGCGGCGACGGAGGAAGTCTGCGACTTTGTCAGGCACAACTCCCGTCCGTTCATGTTCAGCGCGTCCATCACCCCGGCGTCCTGCGCGGTCGCGCTCGCGGCGCTGAAGCATCTGGAAGCGCACCCCGAGCTTCCCGAAAGGCTGAGGGCTCTCGCCGCTCACGCGAGGGCGGGCTTCAAGAGCAAGGGGATCAGGATCAGGGAATCCGACACCCCGATAGTTCCGATCTACACGTACGAGGCGGTCAGGACGCTCAGGAAAGCAAAAGAGCTGTACGAAGCCGGAGTCTACGTCAATCCGGTGCTCCCGCCCGCAACGCCTCCCGAAGAGTGCCTACTGAGGACCAGCTACATGGCGACACACACCGAAGCCCTGATCGACGAAGCCGTCGAGATCACCGCCGAGGTCATGAACAGAGACAAATATATCCCCGAAAACAAATAAACAAAAAACGAAAACAGGAAAGAAAAAATGGACGCGAAAAACTATAAGACCGGCACCAAATGCGTGCAGGCGGGCTATTCCCCGAAGACCGGCGAGCCGAGAGTCCTGCCGATAATCCAGAGCACAACGTTCAAATACGCGACGAGCGAGGATATGGGAAAGCTTTTCGATCTGCAGGAAAGCGGATATTTCTACACGCGCCTCGCGAATCCCACGAGCGACTGCGCGGCGGCTAAGCTTTGCGCCCTCGAGGGCGGAAGCGCGGCTCTGCTTCTGAGCTCGGGACAGGCGGCAAACTTCTTCGCGGTGTTCAATCTCGCCTCGGCGGGCGACCACGTCGTCGCGAGCGCCGAGATCTACGGCGGCACCTTCAATCTCTTCTCCGTGACGATGAAGAGGATGGGGATAGATTTCACCTTCGTCAGCCCGGACAGCACGAGAGAAGAACTTCAGGCGGCGATAAGGCCGAACACGAAGGCGATCTTCGGCGAGACGATCGCAAATCCCGCGCTTTCGGTGCTCGATATAGAGCTTTTTGCAGACGTCGCTCACGAAAACGGGATCCCGCTGATAGTCGACAACACCTTCGCGACGCCTATAAACTGCCGTCCCATAGAGTGGGGCGCGGATATAGTGACTCACTCCACGACAAAGTATCTCGACGGACACGCGACCTCGGTCGGAGGAGCGATCGTCGACGGCGGAAAGTTCGACTGGTTCAAATACGCCGACAAGTTCCCGGGACTGACGACTCCCGACGAGAGCTATCACGGGATCGTCTACGCCGAGCAGTTCGGTCTGGGCGGCGCGTTCGTCAACAAGTGCGTGGCGCAGCTTATGAGAGATTTCGGCTCGACTCCCTCCCCTTTCAACTCCTTCCTTCTCAATCTCGGGATGGAGACCCTTCACGTAAGGATGCCCAAGCACTGCGAAAACGCGCAGAAAGCCGCGGAGTTTCTGAAGGCTCACGAGAAGGTAGCCTGGGTCCAGTACTGCGGGCTGCCGGGCGATAAGTATCACGAGCTCGGCAAGAAATATCTCCCGAACGGCTCCTGCGGAGTGCTCAGTTTCGGCGTAAAGGGCGGAAGAAAAGCCGCGGAGACCTTCATGAAGCACCTGAAGCTCGCCGCGATAGTGACCCACGTCGCGGATGCGCGCACCTGCATACTCCACCCGGCAAGCTCGACCCACCGCCAGATGACCGACGAACAGCTTATCGCCGGAGGCGTCGCGCCCGATATGATGAGGCTCAGCGTTGGGATAGAAGACGCCGAGGACATCATCGCCGACCTCGACGAAGCTCTGAAAAGCATCTGAAAAACAGAAATTTCTCCCCCGCTCCGGGACGTTTTCTTCCCGGAGCGGATATTTTTTTAAAAAAAGAGAAAAAAATCGGAAAAAGTATAAAAAAAGTTGTAAAAACTAGAAAAAAGTATTGACAAAAGCCTACTAATGCTATAGAATCACTATAACTATAGAATAAACATCAACGGAGGGCATCATGGCTGAATTCATCCACGACGGAGAATTGAAAGTGATGGAGATCATCTGGGATAATGAGCCGGTCGCGGCAAAGGATATCAGCAGGATAGCCGCTGAAAAGATCGGATGGGCGGCAAACACCACCTACACGGTCATAAACAAGCTCGTGGAGAAGGGCATGGTGAAAAGGGAGGCTCCCGGATTCATGTGCAATTCCCTCTACAGCAAGGATGAAGTGAGAAAGCTCGAGACCTCTCTTCTCGCCGACAAGCTGTTCGACGGCTCGAAGACGGCGCTGTTCTCGGCGCTCCTCTCCGACGAGAAGCTGAGCGAGAAGGAACTCGACGAACTGAGAGAGCTGATCGGGAAACGCTGAACGGCGCGGTCGAGCGAAGTTTTTGCCGTATCAGGAGTTTTGCGCTCAATAACGGCGCAACTGAAAAAACTGGAGAAGAAACATGACAAAACGGTTTAATTTATTATTTACCGTCGTTTTGTGCGCGGTGATGATAATAACTTACGCCGCCGGAGCTTTTTGCGAAGAGGGCCCCGGGATCGGAGACGGGCTTGAATGGAGCTTCGACTCCGCGACCCACACCCTCTCGGTCACGGGCTCCGGAAAGATGAAAACGCTCTCTGAATACCGCAACACTCTCACCCGAGAATACTCGGCATATTACAACAGCCCCTGGACAAAGCACGCCGGAGAGATCACAAAGCTTTATATAGGCGCCGGAGTGGAGTTTTTCGACACGGAATACCTGTCGGAACTTACGCTCCTGAAGCAGATAACGGTCGAGGAAGGAAGCAAAACCTACGTTTCCGAGATCGGCGTCCTCTACGGCGCGGATAAAAAAGAACTTCTGTTCTGCCCGCCGCAGCTGACAGACGATTTCGAAGTGCCGGATGAAGTGAGAGCCATCGCGAAGGGAGCCTTCGCCAAATCTCAGATAAAGAGCGTCGTCGTCCCGGAGACCGTAGAGACTATCGGGGAATGGGCGTTCATAGGCTCGCAGATAAGATCCGTCGACCTTAGAGCGAATATAGAAGTCATCCCGGAATACTGTTTTTCTTCCGCGTCGATGCTCGTGGAAATCGTTTCGTTCCCCAAGAATCTCAAGAGGATCGAGGAGGGCGCCTTCGCGAGGAGCGCGCTTGAAAGGATCGTTCTTCCCGAGGGACTCGATACCGTCGCGGCGTCCGCGTTCATCGAGTGCAGGAACTGCGAAGAACTCGTTCTTCCGTTGAGCCTGAAAACTGTCGGAGACGACAATTTCACGAATCTTGCGATCACTCAGATTACCATCCCCGGTTCTGTCAGAAAGATCGGGGCAAACTGCTTCTCATACTGCGAAAAGCTGGAAAGCGTAAAATTCGAAGAGGGTCTGAAAGAACTCGGATCGGGCTGTTTCAGGGCCTGCCCTCTCATAAAGGAAGCCGTGCTCCCCGAAAGCCTCGAAAAACTTGAACGGCATCTTTTCATGGAATGTGAGAGCCTCGAAAGCGTGACGGTGCTGAACCCGGACTGCGAATGCGCCGCGTGGGAGGTAAAAAACGGCACTCTCACTCTCGTCGACGATACTCCGATCTTTTCCTCGGGGATCCTGATAAAGGGACATACCGGATCAGAGATAGAGACCTACGCTTTATTGGGCGGCTTCGCTTTCGAGTCCATAGGATCGCCGAACGACCCGTTCACGGAGGAAGATCCCGAGAAAGACAGGAGCCCTTCTGCGGGAGACTCGCTGAAATGGGTCGCTCCGATGTTCACGCTCGCTATGGTCTCACTGCTCGCGCTGGCGGCGTTTTCGTTCATAAGAGAAAAGGCAAAGAAAAATTACGTCCTCTACTGGTGTCTCGCGTTCGCCGGGACAATCGGAGCGGCGTGCTATCCGCTGAGTATGGGCGCGAAGGTGCTTTCGGATATGCTGAAAAACGGCGCCGTGAGAGCTGAGGACTACCCGAAATACGTCATCCCCTACACTCCGATAAGCATGGCTCTGATCCTCGGGGTGCTGTTCATGCCGGCGGCTATAAGATATCTCAGAAAGTTTGCTCTGCCCGTCTCGGGCGCGCTGTCTCTGGGAGTGTTTTTCGGCTTCGAGAAGCTGTTCGAGACGCGCTTCACGGTCACTTCCCTGACGGATGAAGCATCAAAAACTCTCGTCGAATCCAACCTCGGCGACTGGCAGACGTATATGTGCTACGCGCCGCTGAACGGCGAGGCGTCCGGATACACCGGAACGTCCGAAAAGGTCGCCGATATACTGAGCGGCAATTACGATCCGGCGTTCAGGCTCCACTTCTATCTGATCTCGGCGGTGCTGATCCTGTCCGTGCTGACCTGCCTCTACGGTTTCGGGAAGGCGATAAAAGAGAACAAAAAGAACTTCAGTCGCCTCGCGATCCTGTCCGTTTTGACCGCCTCGTTTATCGGGATGTGCATACTTGCGTGCTTCACTTCCTTTTTCCGTACCGGCGAGATCGAGGTCTCCGCGCTGACGGCGGCGCTCATGGCTCTGTTCTTCGTCCTGCTCGGTTCGACAGCCGGAGTGAGTTTTGCCAGCCTTTTCAGAGGCAAAGGAAAGTTTTTGTCGGTAGTAGTGCCGACAGTTCTCGCCGGAGCGGTGACGCTTCTGATGTATATCGGCGAAATGATCCTTTTGAAAAATCAGCTGTACAGATTCCCGGGCGGCTTCTTCTTCGAGGGTCTGCCGGGGATCGTGCTCGCGCCCGCGGATATAGCCGTTATCCTTCTGAGCGCCGTACTTACGCTCGTGTTCTGTCTGAACACCGACAGACAAAAGAAGACCGCAAAAGACCGCTACGAAAAACTGAGATGGTCAAGATCCGAAAGAAGAGCCGAGACGCTGAGCGAAATGCTGGCCGCGCCCGAGGTGCGCGACGCGAGGCTCTCGGACGCCGAAAGGCTTTCCGAAATATACTCGCATTACGTTCTCAATACCGCGATTAGCTTCGAGACCGAGGCTCCCTCTCCCGAGAAGTTCAGGGAACGGATGATGAGGATAATGAAGCGCTATCCATATAAAGTCGTCATCAGCGGCGGGATCGTCGCGGGATACGCCTACGCCGGGTCGTTCAAGGACAGGGCGGCCTACGACCGCTCGTGCGAGACCACGATCTATCTTGATCCGCTCTGCACCAAGCTCGGACTCGGCAGGGCTCTGTACGAGGCTCTGGAAAAAGACCTGAAAAAGATGGGGATACTCAATCTCTACGCCTGCGTTGCATACCCCGAGACCGAGGACGAATATCTGACAAAGAACAGCGCCGAGTTCCACTCCCATCTCGGATACAAGACCGTCGGGGAATTCCACAAGTGCGGATACAAGTTCTCTCGCTGGTACGATATGATCTGGATGGAAAAGATCATCGGCGACCACGCGACCGACCGGCAGCAGTGAGCCGCTGACAACTGAAAACTTTTCATCATTGACGGCAAGAATCTCCCCCGTAAAGACCCAACGGCCTTTACGGGGGAGAAAATCTGACTTATATCACTCAAAAGTGACGATCTCGGTGTCCTCGACGTCGGCGAGGTTGATGTCCTCGATGGACTTTGCCTTGACGATCTGTCTCGGGGGACGTTCGGGGTTGTAGATGTAGGTCTGCTTAGGCGCCGGGTTCTGCTGAGGCTTCGCGGAGGTCTTGGGCTTGGCTTCGCTCTTCGGGGCGCGCTTGGGAGCGCCTTCGAGAGAGATCACGACGCGTCTGTCGTCACCGTTTCCGATGGAATAGGTCGTCACGCCCTCTATCCCCTGGACCTCGGAGTGGATGATGCGCCTCTCGTAGGCGTTCATCGTTTCAAAAGTCACGTTCCTGCCGGTCTTCTTCACCTTTGAGGCGGAGCGGCGGGCGAGAGAACGGAGCGTTTCGATGCGCTTTGCGCGGTAGTTCTCGATGTCGAGAGTGACCCTCGTGAAGTCCTTTTTGCCGCGGTTGGCGGCGAGGCCCGCGAGGTACTGGAGAGCGTCGAGCACGTCTCCGTGATGTCCGATCAGAAGCCCGAGGTTCTCTCCGTCGAGAGCCGCGTTGACTTCGTCGTTCTCTGCGTCGTATTCGGCGCTGACCTTGACGTTCTCG
>JAFTEP010000182.1 GCA_017453605.1 Clostridia bacterium | reverse complement strand
GGACTGTATAAGCTCGTCGAGGACGGCGAGTGGACGTTCGACAAGTTCACCGAGATCTGCAAGGACATCTACAACGACGAAGACGGCGACGGCCAGAGAAGTGAGGGCGACTTCTACGCGTTCTCGAGCTGGTGGAGCGGCCCGATCCCGTCCGATTCCTTCCAGTTCGGCATGGACGCCCGCATCACCCGCATGGACGAGAACGGAGTGCCCTATCTCGACTACTACTCCGACAGAGGAGTCGACGTCGTCAGCAAGCTCTACCACTTCAACGCCGACAGCGCGGGCGTGCTCTACAACACCTCCTACTACAACAACGGCGAAAAGAGCCAGATGATCCTCGACAAGTTCATCAACGGCACTCTGATCTTCGTCGCCTACGAGCTCGGCACCTCGGGAAGCTTCGGCGACATGAAGGACGACTTCGGGCTCCTTCCGATGCCCAAGTACAACAAGGAGCAGGATAAGTACTACACGAGCCAGGCCGACGGCTACTCCGCCTTCGCGGTCTGCGCCGACGTCATCGACAGAGAAAAAGAAGACCTCGTAGGAACGACTTTTGAGAAGCTCAACGAGGAATCCTACCGCACGGTCGCTCCCAACTTCTTCGAGACCGTCATGAAGTACCGCTATCTGCGCACGGACGCCGAGGACCAGAAGGACATCAAGATGTACGATATCATCAAGGACGGCAACAACTTCAACTTCGGTCTGATCTACTCCTCCGTTCTTGAAAACGTCTCCTTCGGCTACCGCTATATGATAGGCCGCGACGGCACCGAGAACTTCGCTTCGTTCTGGGGCGGCAAGGAATCCTCTGTCAACAACAAATTCAAGGGTCTGATCGAAGACCTGATGGAAGACGAATAAAAACTTTCTCTCTTCTCCCGCGGAGCCCTTCGGGGTCCCGCGGGAGCTTTTTTTGTCCGGGAAGATTGACATAGACGCGCTTTTGGTTTATAATCGGATAAAGAACTGAAAAAGGAGAAGAAAGAAAATGAAAAAGATCGTTTGCGCGCTTCTTGTAGCGCTGATGACGCTTTCGGTCTTCGCCGCCTGCGCGGAGCAGAAGAAGTCGACCGGAGCCGCACAGCAGAACACGAACGGAGGCGCCGTTCAGACCGCCGCTCAGACCGCCTCCGACTCGAACCTCGACGAGTGGGGCAGAGAACTCGTGGAAAGCTCCGTCCCCGCGGACAAGAAATTCGACGGCGGGACCGTCAACTTCGTCGTCGACTCCTCCAAGGCGTGGGAACTCATCGTCGACAGCCTCAACGGTGACCTGATAAACGACGCGATCTACAACCGCAACCTGAAGGTCGAAGCCGATCTCGGCGTCACCGTCAACTTCATCACCTCACCCGGGAGCGCCGACACCTCGTTTGCCTCCAACGTTTCGCGCGTGGTGCTTTCGGGCACCGGCGACTACGACCTGATCGCGGGCTACGCCTACTTTCTGACCTCCGTCGTCCGCAACTGGTGCTACGCCAACCTCAAGGACGTCGAGGATGGATCCTCTCTCGACCTTTCAAAGCCCTGGTGGAACCAGTTCTACGTCAGCGAAGCCACGCTGAACAACCAGATCTACACCGTGACGGGAGACCTTTCCGTTTCCTCCAACTCATACGCGGGCTGTATCTTCTTCAATAAGCGCCTCGCCGACGAACACCTCAGCGCCTGGGGCGGAGCCGCCGGGCTCTATAAGCTCGTCGAGGACGGCGAGTGGACCTTCGACAAGTTCACCGAGATCTGCAAGGACGTGTACAACGACGCCGACGCCGACGGAGTGAAGAGCGAGGGCGACTTCTACGCCTTCGCGGACAGCTGGAGAGGCCCGATCCCCTCCGACGCGTTCCAGTACGGCATGGACGCCCGCATCACCCGCAAGGGAGACGACGGCGTGCCCTATCTCGACTACAACTCCGTGAGGATGGCGGACGTGATGAGCAAGCTCCACGCCTTCAACAACGACAGCGCCGGAGTGTTCTATGCCAGCAGCCATTACAACAACGGCTCGATCGACACCGTCATACTGAACAAGTTCATCAACGGAAGCCTCGTCTTCTACGCCGAGGTCCTCGCCTCCGCCGGAAGCTTCGGCGATATGACCGACGACTTCGGGCTTTTACCCATGCCCAAGTACAATAAGGAGCAGGACAAGTACTACACGAGCCAGTCCGACGGATACGCCGCTTTCGCGGTCGCCGCCGACGTCCTCGACGAGAGGGCGGACAAGTGCGATATGGTCGGCACGACGCTCGAAAAGCTCTGTGAGGAATCCTACCGCTCCGTCGCGCCCAATTTCTTCGAGACGGTGATGAAGTACCGCTATCTCAGGACCGACGCCGACAACCAGAAGGACATCAAGATGTACGACATCATCCTTTCCGGAAACAACTTCAACTTCGGTCTGATCTATTCCTCGATGCTCGACAACATCTCCTTCGGATGCCGCTATATGATCGGCAGAGACAACTCGGCCGACATCGCAAGCTTCTGGGGCTCAAGAGAAGCGACGGTCACGGCAAGGTTTGAAAACCTGATAGAAGAACTCATGGAGGACTGAAGCTCGGGACTCTGAACATAATAAGAACCGCCGCCAAACGCTTTTTGATGCGTTTGGCGGCGGGATCTTTTTTTGAAATCAGGAATCAATAGTGGATATGCCCATGTTCGCTTCCTCGAGCACGTCCAAGAGCATCCTGACCGTGTCGAGGGAGGTGAGCGTCGCGATTCCGTTCAGCGAGGCGCAGCGGCGGATCTCGACGCCGTCGCCGTAATGGATGCCCGAAAGGATCGCGCGGGTGTTGATGACGTAGCTGACGTAGCCTGCGCGGATAGAATCGAGCACCTCGGTGCTTCCCTCGCTCGGCTTTCTCAGGATGCGGGTGCGGATCCCCTGGGCATTCAGCACCTCTCCGGTGAGGGTGGTCGCCTCTATGTTGAAGCCCATTTTGAAGAAGCGGCGCACTAAAGGCACTGTCTCCTCCTTGTCCTCGTCGGCGACGCTGACGAGCACCGTTCCGTAGTGTCTGAGCTTTATCCCCGAGGCGAGGAGCGCCTTGTATGCGGCGCGGTGGAGCTTGTCGTCGTAGCCGATCGCCTCGCCCGTGGATTTCATTTCCGGGGAGAGATAGGCGTCCATCCCGGAGAGCTTGGAGAACGAGAAGGCGGGCGCCTTGACGTAGCAGCGCTTCTTTTCAGGAGCGCAGAGAGTGAAGATGCCCTGTTCCTGGAGGGAGACGCCGAGCATGACCTGAGTGCCGATGTCGGCCAGGCTGTAGCCGGTCGCTTTCGACAAAAACGGCACCGTGCGCGATGAGCGCGGGTTGACTTCGATCACGAAGACGTTGTCGTCGCGGTCGACGATGAACTGGATGTTGAAAAGTCCGACTATGCCGATCCCGAGCCCGAGCTTTTTGGTGTAGCCGAGGATCGTGGATTTGACCTTTTCGGAGAGGGTGTATGGCGGATAGACGCTCACCGAGTCGCCGGAATGGACGCCCGTGCGTTCGACGAGCTCCATGATTCCGGGGACGAACACGTTGTGTCCGTCGCAGACCGCGTCGACCTCGACCTCTTTTCCTCTGATGTATTTATCTACGAGCACCGGCTTGTCCTCGTTGATCTCGACGGCGGTCTTTAAGTATTCCCTCATCGACTTGTCCTTCGAGACGATCTGCATCGCCCTGCCGCCGAGCACGAAGCTCGGTCGAACGAGGACGGGATAGCCGATCTCCTTTGCGGTCTTCACTCCCTCTTCGATGCTCGTCACCGCTCTTCCGGGCGGCTGAGGGATGTCGAGCGAGACGAGGAGCTTCTCGAACAGGTCGCGGTCCTCTGCGCGGTCGATCGCGTCGCAGTCGGTGCCGATGATCTTCACTCCGCGCTGAGACAGGGGAGCGGCGAGATTGATCGCTGTCTGACCGCCGAGCGTCACGATCACTCCGTCGGGCTTCTCCCACTCGATGATGTTCATCACGTCCTCTATATAAAGAGGCTCGAAATAGAGCTTGTCGGAGCAGGTGTAGTCCGTGGAGACGGTCTCGGGGTTGTTGTTTATGATGATCGCCTCGCAGCCCGCCTTTTTTATGGTCTGGACGGCGTGGACCGTGGAGTAGTCGAACTCGACGCCCTGGCCGATCCTTATGGGTCCGGAGCCGATGACGACGATCTTTTTTCTGTTTGTGAACTCGGATTCGTTCTGATCCTCGTAGGTGGAGTAGAAATAGGGGATGTAGCTCGAAAACTCCGCCGCGCAGGAGTCGATCATCTTGTAGACGGGCTTTATCCCGTTCGCGGCTCGAGTTTCGCGGACCGCTTTTTCCGGGACGTCCCACAGAAGCGCGATCTCGCGGTCGGAAAATCCCGTCCTCTTGGCGGCCCTCAGCGCCCGGACGTCGCCGGGACGGCGGCGCAGCTCTTCCTCCGCGTCGGTGACGTTCTTTATCTTTCTCAAAAAGAACGGGTCGATCCCGGTGAGTTCCGAGAGAGTCCCGATCTCACAGCCGAGCCTGAGACACTGAGCGAGCGCGAAGACGCGGTCGTCCGTGCCCTTGACGATATATCCGAGAAGCTCTTCTTTTGAAAAGCCGTCGAATTTTTTCAGGTGCAGGTGGAAGGCTCCGATCTCCAGGGATCGCACGCCCTTCAGCAGGCTCTCCTCGAAGGTCCTGCCGACGCTCATGATCTCGCCGGTCGCCTTCATCTGGGTGGAGAGCGTGTGGTCGGCGTCGGTGAACTTGTCGAAGGGGAACCTCGCCATCTTCGTCACGACGTAGTCGAGCGCGGGCTCGAACGACGCCGGAGTGTTCGCGAGCATGATCTCGTCGAGAGTCATCCCTATGCCGATCTTCGCCGAGACCCTCGCGATCGGGTATCCGCTCGCCTTTGAAGCGAGCGCCGAGGAGCGGCTGACCCTCGGGTTGACTTCTATCAGGTAATACTGCTTCGAGCGCGGGTCGAGCGCGAACTGCACGTTGCAGCCGCCCTCGATCTTCAGCGCCCTGATGATCTTCAGCGCGCTGTCGCGGAGCATCTGATAGTCCTTGTTGGAAAGCGTCTGCGTCGGGCAGACGACGACCGAGTCGCCGGTGTGGATCCCGACGGGATCCAGGTTTTCCATTCAGCAGACGGTGATCGCTGTGTCGAGCTTGTCGCGGATGACCTCGAACTCGATCTCCTTGTAGCCCTTGACGCTCTTCTCTATAAGGACCCTGTTCACCGGGGAGAGTTCGAGCGCCTTTTTCAGAAGCGCAGGAAGCTCGTCCGCGTTCTCCGCGAAGCCGCCTCCGGTGCCGCCGAGAGTGAACGCGGGGCGCAGGACGACAGGATACGAGATCTTCTGCGCGGCCTCTATCCCTTCTTCGAGGGAGCTGACCGTCTCGGACGGCAGCACGGGCTCGCCGAGCGATTCGCAGAGCTTTTTGAACTTGTCGCGGTCTTCGGCGAGCTCTATCGAGGCGCTGTCGGTGCCGAGGAGCTTCGTATGGCACTCTTTGAGCACGCCCTTTTTCTCGAGCTCGACCGCGAGATTGAGCCCGGTCTGTCCGCCGATGCCGGGCAGGATCGCGTCCGGCCTCTCGAAGCGGATGATCCTCGCGACGTATTCGAGGGTCAAAGGCTCCATATACACTTTGTCCGCAATGGAGGTGTCGGTCATTATGGTCGCGGGGTTGGAGTTGCACAGGACGACCTCGCAGCCCTCCTCCTTGAGGGCGAGGCACGCCTGGGTGCCGGCGTAGTCGAATTCCGCCGCCTGACCGATGACGATCGGTCCGGAGCCGATCACGAGCACTTTGTTGACGTCTTTTGTCTTAGGCATGGCGCTTGTTCTCCTTCATCATGCGGACGAATCTGTCGAACAGGTACTCCCCGTCGTGCGGTCCGGGCGCACCCTCGGGGTGGAACTGCACGCCGAAGGCGCGGTCGCGCACGCTCTTCACTCCCTCGACGGTCGAATCGAGCAGGTTGACGTGGGTGACTTCCAGAGGCGTTCCGATAAGGCTCTTCCCGTCGACGGCGTAGGAATGGTTCTGGGAGGTGATCTCGATCTTTTTTCGGGAACCGATTTCCATGACGGGATGGTTGCCGCCGCGGTGACCGAATTTCAGTTTATAGGTCTTCGCTCCGTAAGCGAGCGAGAGGATCTGGTGTCCGAGGCAGATCCCGAAGAGCGGGACCTTTCCGAGAAGGCCCGCGACGGCTTTTATCGTCTCCGGCACGTCGGCAGGATCGCCGGGGCCGTTTGAGACCAGGACTCCGTCGGGCTTCAGTGCGAGGATCTCTTCGCAGGGAGTGTTCCAGGGAAGGACCGCGACCCTGCATCCGCTCGCGGCGAGATTGTCGACGATGCTCTTTTTCACACCGCAGTCGATGAGCGCGACCTTCAGCCTCGCCTTTTCTTTTCCGAAAAACTCCGCGTTTCGGCGGCTGACCCTTTTCACCGCGTCGCGCGGGGGGTCCTCTTTCAGCGCGGCGAGAGCTTTTTTCACGGGAGTGCCGGCGCCGGTTATGAACGCCCTCTGAGTCCCTTTGTCCCTGATGAGGCGCGTAAGCTCTCTTGTGTCGACGCCGCTTATCCCGATGACGCCGGAGTTTTTCATGACTTCGCCGAGAGACGCCGCCGAGCGGCAGTGAGAGGGCTCGGGGTTGTACTCCCTCACGATCATGGCGCCCGCCCCGGGATCCCGGGCCTCGAAATCGTCTTCGGCGATCCCGTAGTTGCCGATCAGAGGATAGGTCAGAATGACCGCCTGATCCGTGTAGGAGGGGTCGGAGAGGATCTCCTGATAGCCCGCCGAGGAGGTGTTGAACACCAGTTCGAGCGCCTTTTCGCCGTCCGCGCCGAACGAATAGCCGAAAAACTCTCTTCCGTCGTCGGTGACGATCTTTCTGTCGGGTTTTTTTGTGAAGCTTTCCATTTTTTCTTTTTTTCTTTTTTTCTTGTTTCTTCTTCTTGTTTTTCTTCTTTTTCTTGTTCCGTTTTGATTGCGCCCTGAAAAAGGCGAGCGGGGCGCCGCCGGCGTCAATAGACCGCGGGACCCCACTTCTTGTCGAACAGATTTTTATTGAAAACAGCGTAATCCTCAGCCTTGAGCACCATCAGAAGCTCGTCCATACTGTTTACGTCGCGGGAGGTCAGGATGCCTCCGTGACAGAGCGCCTCCTCGCGGTGCGCGTCTGAGCCGGCGATCGGACGGAGCCCGAAGTGCTTTGCCCAGGCGAGCGCGAAGGAATTCCTCGAATCGTGGCCCTCGTGGCCGTTGAAGACCTCCATCCCGAAGAGCCGTTTCGGATCGGTCACCGTCATCCCGTTGCGGAACGGGTGAGCCTGATAGACGAGTGCCTTTTCGGGCTTCATATCGAGAAACTGCGAGAAGCGCATAAGATCGATATCAGGGTTTGCGATGAAGAACTCTTCGTCGAGACCGTAGACGAGATAGTCGTTCTCGTTGGACTTGGAGAACCGCAGCTCAGCTCCGAGGAAGACCCTGAGCCCGAGCTTTTCGCCCTCCTCCTTGACTTTGCGGTAGCCGTCCAGAAACAGGTCGGTCTTGGAAAGTCCCTTCTGAGCGCAGACTGAGAGGTTTTCGGTGTTGTAGTGATCGGTCACGATCACCGCGTCGTACCCCGCCTGCGCGTAAGCCTCGGCGACCCTCTTCGCGGGAACGTGTCCGCAGCGCGAGGATTCGAGGGTGTGGACGTGCGTTTCGATCTTCAAGTTATATCCACTTTCCTTTCTGTAGGGGAACTCTCGTTTTATCTGTGCGACATGAAGAACACGATCAGGGAGACGGCGATCCAGAGCACGAAGAGGATGATCGCGATCTTCTTTTTGAAGTCGCTTCTTCTCTGCTGCTTTCTGACGTGGAGCATCGCTTCCTTCTGCTCGCGCCTTATGCGCTCGATGTCCTGCTGCTGGCTCTTCACGGTGACGTTCGAGCGGTCCTGCATCTTGGTGATGAAGGCGACGTCGGCGCTGCGTTCCTCCCTGAGCTCCTGCGCGGTGTTCTCTATCGCTTCCATATTGAGATTTGCCAGCTGCCACATCTTGTCTCTGCCGCAGACGTCGCAGGTCTCGCGCTCCAGCTTGTTTTTCGCGCCGCAGCAGCAGATCCAGAGCTGCGAGTTGACCATCGGGAGGACCTTTGCGGGGAATTTGTGCTCGAGCTTGGAATAGAGGTTGATCCTCTCGTAGGCCTTCTTTTCGAATTCGCCGAAGCTCTCTTCCATTTTCGAGAAGCCGGTCACGGGGAGGGAGGAGAAGCTTTGGCTGGTATTGTCCGAGTAGTCTACGCGCTTTATCATCACGTTCATCCGGTCGAAGCGGCTCTCGTTGACAGGGTAGTAGTAGTCGCTGCCGAAGTCTCTTCCGGGCGCGGCGACGCGCGATCCGAACCTTCTGCCCTCGGCGGTGTAGAAGCCCTCGGGAGCACGGGTCAGGTCGTATTCGATCTTCATTTTCTCGTCCGGGAGGTTGGCTTTTTCCGTATAGTAGAGCCAGACCTCGGCGGCAAGACCCGTCACGGTCTTTTCGGACACGTTCTTGAAAGTCAGGGACAGGTACAGGGACTGATCCTCGACGTCCGTCAACAGACAGCCCGAGGAGAGCGCGACCGGACAGCCCTCGTAGACGAAGTCGAAAACGAGGTCTCTGACCGGTTTGAGATAGTCCTTTGACATTCTTTATCCCTTCTTTTCAAAAATACACTGTATATTTTATCAAATAATCCGCTTCAAGTCAATAAAGAGCCCGCAAATATTGACTTTTTGTCCGGAAAAGTTTACAATTATGATAAACTCGGACCGAAAAAGCGGGCGTAATGAGACCCGCGGGACTTCAGAGGCATCGAAATGAAGAAAAACAGGGACTTTGACGTCAGGACCAAAAGCGCCCTCAGGATCGTCACGGAGCATCTTTTCACACTGTTCAACCTGATAAATATTATCCTCGCTCTCGCTCTGATATTCTGCGGGAGCTTCAAGAACCTTCTGTTCATGGGGACCGTCGTCACGAATTTTGCGATCGGGGTGTTCTGGGAACTCAAAGCCAAGCGCACTCTCGAAAAGCTGAGGCTCGTCACGCAGGATCTCGTGAAGGTCAGAAGAAACGGAAAGACCGAAAAGATAAGCCGCTCGGAGCTTGAAGCCGGAGACCTCGTCGAACTCGAGGCGGGCGACGGGATCGTCTGCGACGGAACCGTGACCGAGGGCAGGGCGAGCGTCGACGAATCGAGCCTCACCGGAGAGGAGGAGGCGGTCGAAAAGCTGCCCGGAGACGCGCTGCTTTCGGGCACGACTATGAGATCGGGATTTGTCGTGATGCGCGCCGAAAAGATCGGCGCCGACTGCTACGCCGCGGGGATCACCCGCGCGATGAAGGGCGACGGCGCGAAGAAGAGCGTGATGCTCGCCTCCCTCAACAGGGTCATTTTCATCATATCCGTGTTCATCGTCCCGGTCGGGGCGCTGATGCTCCTGGGTCAGCTCAAGGCTTCGGGGCGGGATCTTGCCGCGGCGGTAGTGCCGACGGCGGCGTCTCTTGTGGGGATGATCCCGGACGGGCTGATGCTTCTGACCAGCACCGTGCTCGCGATCGGCGTCGTGCGGCTGGCAAAAAAGAACGTTCTCGTGCAGGAGCTCTATTCTATCGAATCTCTTGCGAGGACGGACACGGTGTGCCTCGACAAGACCGGGACACTCACCACCGGGGATATGCAGGTCGAAGAGATCAGGGCGTGGTCTGAGGACTTTGAAGAGATGCTGAAAAAGTTCGTTTCGGCTTCTTCCGACGGCGGCGCGACGCTCAGGGCGCTGAGGGCGCGCTTCGGCGGCGATAAGATCGGGCCGGACGCCTTTTTGCCCTTCGATTCCGCAAGAAAGTATTCCGCCGTGAAGGTCGGGGATGATTCTCTGATCCTCGGCGCTCCCGAGATCGTCGGGGCTCTCGGCCGGGAGCAGAAGGATTTCGTCGAGGAAGCCGCCGGCAGGACGAGAGTGATCTGTCTCTGGCGCGGAGGCTTCGATGAGAACGGCAAGATTTCTGACCCAGTGCCTCTCGGCGCGGTGACGCTCTCCGACAGGCTCAGATCGGGTATAAACGAAGCCCTCGCGTATTTTTATTCGCAGAACGTCGACATCAGGATCATTTCCGGCGACAACGTGAAGACGGTCTCCAGGATCGCTTCTCTCGCGGGAGTGAAAAACTCCGACAACGCCGTCGACGTTTCGAAGCTCTCCGACGAAGAGCTCGCTCTCGAAGCCGACAAAACGACCGTCTTCGCCCGGGTCACGCCGGAGAGGAAGAAGCTCATCATCCGGGCTCTCAAAAAGGCCGGACACACGGTCGCGATGACAGGGGACGGAGTCAACGACGTGCAGGCGATGCGAGAGAGCGACTGCGCGGTCGCTCCGGTCTCCGGGACCGCCGCCGCGAGAAATTCTGCGAGCCTTGTGATGCTCGACGACGATTTCTGCTCCCTGCCGCACGTCGTCGCGCAGGGCAGACAGTGCATCGGAAACGTCGAAAGATCGGGCTCGGTGTTTCTGACGAAGACCGTTCTCTCGGCGCTCCTCACCCTCGCCGCGCTCGTCTTCGGCTTCGTCTACCCCTTCGATCCGATAAAACTGACGCTGATCGGCGTCTGCGGGATCGGGATGCCGTCGTTTCTTCTGGGACTCGAGCCCTCGCGCGACCGCATAAAGGGCGACTTTTTCAAGAACATCGTCGCGCACGCCTTCCCGGCGGGACTTTCGTCGGCGCTGTCGGTGCTGTGCGTTCTGTATCTGAGCCGCTTCACCGGAGCGACGGGCAGCGCGCTCAACGGAGCGGTCGTGCTTGTCAGCTATCTCTGCGTCCTTTCGGTGCTCTGCGGCGTGATGCGGCCCTTCAACAGATACCGCGCCGCCGTCGCGGCGCTGTCCGTTACGAGCTTCGTTCTGGCGTTCTTTATTCTCGGCGGGGTGTTCGGAGTGGCTCTGCCGGACGCCGTCACTCTCGCCTGCTGCGCCGGATCGGCTGCCGTGTGCCAGGCGGTGTCAAAGGGCGCGTTCAGATTGTGGGGGATGATCTATGAGAGACTGTCGGGATCAAAGCGCCGCTGATCCGGGAAGAGAAAAAAGATCCGACGAGCTTTTCGAGGGGGAATATTTCGCGCAGTTCAGGCGCGGCTTTTCCTTCGGCACGGACGCGGTGCTCCTCGCGGACTTCGTGCGGCTGCCCTCCCGGAAGCTTTCGGGCGTCGAATTCGGGACCGGGAGCGGAGTGATCCCCGTCCTGCTCTCGCGCTCGCAGGATTTCAAGAGCGTCACTGCTCTGGAGATCGACCCCGATTACGCCGCTCTCGCCGAAGAAAATTTCGCTTCGTTCTCTCTTCAGGACAGGGTGAGGGCCGTCTGCGGAGATCTGAACGACGCCCAAAAACTTTTAAAAGCCCCGGTCGATTTCGTGTTCACGAACCCGCCGTACGTGAAGCTCTCCTCGGGCTTCGCGTCAAGCGACCCCAAGCGCCTCGGCGCAAGACACGAGCTTTTCTGCACTCTCGCCGGCGTGTGCCGCGCCGCGTCCGCGATCTTGAAAAACGGCGGGCTCTTTTTCGCGGTCTGCCGTCCCGATAGGCTCGCGGATATGCTCTGTTCCCTCAGGGAGAACGGCCTGGAGCCGAAAAATCTCAGATTCGTAGACACGCGCGGCGACGGGAAGCCGGAGCTTTTTCTGATACGCGCTGTAAAGGGCGCCGCGCCCGGGATGAACGTCGAGTTCAGGCGGCTGAAAAATTCCTCGACGAGAACGATGGAGAGCGAACTGTATGAAGATTGAAAAATCCGAAAAAACCGAAAAATCCGAAACGACCGGATCGAAAGTGAAAATAAAGATCCTCGACGCGTCGACTCTCGGCGCGGATCTCGACCTCACGCCGATCACGTCCCTCGGAGACGCCGAGGTCTTCTCTTCTACCCCGCCGGAGATCCTGAATGAAAGGCTCGAGGGCTGCGAAGTCGCCGTTCTGAACAAGGTGAAGCTCGGCGCACAGGTCCTGCGCTCGGCGAAGAGCCTGAAACTGATCTGCGTCGCCGCGACGGGCTTTGACAACATAGATACCGCCGCCTGCGGACAGCTCGGGATCGCGCTCGCGAACGTGCCGGGCTATTCGACGCCGAGCGTCTGCCAGATCACTCTCGCGATGGCGCTCTATCTTGCGACGCACCTCGGACAGTACAGGGACTACGTTTCGTCCGGGGCTTACTCGTCTTCCGGCGTCGCCAACCGACTCGAGCCGGTCTATCACGAGATCGCCTCGATGAAGTGGGGCGTGGTCGGCGGCGGAGCGATAGGCTCGGCGGTAGCGCACGCCGCGTCCGCTCTCGGTGCCGAGGTCTCGGTGTGCCGCAGGAAAAAAGAGGGGGACTGGCCTCTTGAAGATATAGACACTCTCTGCCGCACGAGCGACATCATAAGCCTGCACGTCCCGCTGAACGACTCGACGCGCTCGCTCATAGACTCCCGCCGTATTTCTCTGATGAAGCCCGGGGCGCTCCTCATCAACGCGGCGCGCGGAGCAGTCACGGATGAGAAGGCGGTCGCAGACGCCGTCGCTTCGGGAAGGCTCGGCGGCTTCGGCTGCGACGTTTATTCCCGCGAGCCCTTCGGAGAGGATCACCCGTTTTATAGGATCCGCTCGTTTGAAAACGTCTGCCTGACTCCGCACATGGCCTGGGGTTCGTTCGAGGCGAGAGAGCGCTGCGCAAAAACGATCGCCGACAACATCCGCGCATATCTCTCAGGCGCGTCTCTCAACAGGATCGTCTGAGTTTTTCCGCCGTACGGGGAAAAACTGCAATTTTATGCGTTTTCGCGCTTTTTTTCCGTACGTTCCGGGCATATTTTGTGGGTTTTTTATATCACGGCGCTATTGACTTTTATTAGTTTTTTTGGTAAAATACTATTCGTATATTTATTTTTTCCGCCGTCAGCAGGCGAAAGGAAGGTTCACTATGGCAAGAGTATATAATTTCGCGGCAGGTCCTTCGACGCTCCCGCTCGAGGTCCTCGAGAGAGCCGCG
>JAFTEP010000181.1 GCA_017453605.1 Clostridia bacterium | reverse complement strand
GATCCTGTCGCCGGCGTCACCGAGACCCGGAATGATGTAGCAATGATCGTCGAGTCTCTCATCTAAGCTTGCGGTGAACATCTTCACGTCTGGATGAGCGTTCTCGACCGCCGCGACTCCCTCGGGAGCGGCGATGATGCACATGAGCTTGATGTTCTTGACATCGTGCTTCTTTAACAGGTCGATCGCCGCTATGCTCGAACCGCCGGTCGCGAGCATCGGATCGAGTATGATCGCGTCTCCGCGGGAGATCTCCGCCGGGAGCTTGCAGTAGTAGGTGACGGGAAGTTTTGTCCTGGGATCCCTGTAGAGACCGATGTGTCCGACCTTCGACGTGGGCATAAGGGAATGGACGCCCTCGACCATACCGAGACCGGCCCTCAAAATCGGGACGATGACCGGAGGCTTCTTTGCGAGAGTCTTGGTCACTGCCTTAGCCATGGGAGTTTCGATAACGGTATCCTTAAGCTCGAGGTCTCTTGTCGCCTCGTAGGTGACGAACATCGCGATCTCGCTGACGAGCTCTCTGAAATCCTTTGCTCCGGTCTCCTTGTTTCTCAGAAGAGTGAGCTTTTCCTGGAGCAGCGGGTGTGTGCAGACGGAAAGATTCTTAAAAGTGTTCTCCATGCGGTTTTCCTCTCGTTTTCAACTGACTTGGCGGACTGAGAGCCGTCACTGAGGATATTTTACCACATATCCGAACTTATTTCAAGACGCTTCGGCAAGAAATTTCAATTTTCGTCGAGGATCCTGTCAAATTCCTTCACCCTCTCGGCGTGTCTGCCGCCCTCGAAGGGCTGAGAGAGGAAAACGTTCAAAAGTTCCTTTATAAGTCCGATGCCCATTACTCTCGCTCCGAAGCAGATGACGTTGGCGTCGTTGTGCATACGGGAATATCTGACGCTGAAAACGTCGGAGGCGACGACCGCCCTGACTCCCCTGAACTTGTTGGCGCAAAGGCTCATGCCGATGCCGGTGCCGCAGATAAGGATGCCTCTGTCCGCTTCACCCTTGCTGACGGCTCTGCCGACAGCCTTTGCGGCGACGGGATAATCGTCGTTCTTGTCAAAGACTAAAAATCCCTTGTCCTGATATTCTTCCCCGATCTGGTCGAGATACTCCATAACGAGCTTTTTCATTTCAAAGCCCGCGTGATCGCATCCGATAGCTATCATTTTTTGTCACTCCTTGTAATTATAAAATATTGTTTTTTTCGTTATAGACCCGTTCGGCCTGAGGGACTCTCAGATACACCGGCGAGAGCCTGTCGCAGGAGACGGTAAGGTTTTCTTTTTTCATCCTCTCTCCGATGAGCGCTGTCTGCACGGCGTTCTGCCTTAAAAGAGCCGCGTCGCAGCGGGTGACTCCGGGAAGAGAAACGAGGGATAGGAACTTGTCGGCGCCGTCGCCGTTGACGACGACTTTTTCATAGCCGGAGATCTCTTTTTCGAGGTCGGCGGCGCTGATCGCCCTGTCCGGCGTTAGGCGTACGAGCGAGCCGTCGCTGACCGTAAAAAGCGCGTTGTAAAACTCGTTTCGCCTCGCGTCCATGACGGGACAGAGAACGGCAGAATAAGGAACGAGGCGCATCGCGAGAGCTTCGAGGGTGCTGACAGGAGCGCAGGGAGCGAGGCTTGAAAAAGCCATCCCCTTGACCGTGGAAACGCCGATCCTGAGCCCGGTGAACGATCCGGGACCCGCGTTGACGGCGTAAAGCGAGACGTCAGATATCTTTAACCCGGCGAATACGAGGACGTCGTTTATCATCGGGACAAGGTGTTCGCTGTGAGTCAGGGCTCCGGTGACGGAGCACTCCGAAACGACCTCGCCGTCAGATACTAAAGCGACGGAGGCGGTCACCGCGGAGGTGTCAATACCCAAGGTCAGCATAAGTTTCTGCTCCAATAGTTTTTAATTCTATCCTCCGGGAAGATCCCGAAGGAGCGGTGAAACGAACGGCTAAATATTTATCCGGCAGGGCGAACGGGACGTTCTCACTCCATTCGCAGACGGTGACGCCGTTCCTGATAACGTCGTAAAATCCGGTGGATTCGAGCGAATCCTCGTCTGAGATACGGTACATATCAAAATGATTGACTTTGATTTTGCCGGATGAATAGACGTTGAGGACGGTGTAGGTCGGGCTCGAGAGGCGGGCGCCCGGAACGAGAGCGGAGCATAGACCTCTGACAAATTCGGTCTTGCCCATCCCCATTTTGCCGAAAAGCGCGATAAAACAGTTTTCGGGCAGGAGCGGAGCGAGAGAGGCGGCGAATGCGCGCGTCTCTTCGGGGGAAGCCGAAACGAAGGTGCGTTCCATCATTTGGCCCCCCTTTCACCCAGCGCCTGAGAAAGAGAAAGCGGCGAAACGTAGACAGTGGTGTATCTGAAATAATTCACGAAGCCCGGCTTCGAGCCGGTCGGCTTTTTGACGTATCGCGCAAGAGTCGTGTCGACCGCGACCTTCTGTGCGCCGGAAGCGCCCGAGGATCCGGCGGCAAGTCTCGCGGCAAACTCCCTGTCCGCATCGGGGACGTCCGCGCCGCCTGAAATAAGCAGGACGTGGGCGCCGGGATAGTCCTTGACGTGGAACCAGATGTCGTTTTTGTCTGCGATCTCGAAAGTGATAAGATCGTTCTGAGTGTTGTTCTTGCCGATAAGAACTCTGAAGCCTCCAGGAGAGACGGTCTCGTCGGGACGGGGCTTCTTTCTTTTGTCGGGAGCGCGCATGGCGGCTCCCCTCTTGCCATAGCCCGAGGCGGAAAGCTCCTGCCTGATCTGCGAATACTCGGCTTCGCTCGAGGCTCTGTCGAGAGACTCGCGGACGGACTCTATATAGTTCTTTTCGGCGAGGGTGTTTTCGATCTGTTTTTTTATTATGTCCTTAGCCGAGGTCTTCTTGGCGTATTCTTTATATAGCTTCTGCGCGAAAACCGTCGGAGGGAGCGTCGGATCGAGATCGATCCTCACTTTCTGCGGCGGATCGGCCAAATAGTCGTCGGCAAACAAGACTTCGTCGCCCTTTTTTATCCTGTAGAGCTCCTGCATGATAAGATCGGCTTTGAGCCTGATCCCGTCGGCCGCGTCGCAGTCGTCGAGCTCCTGAGTCTGGAGAGCGAGTTTTTTCGAGATCCTCGCTGAGGCGTTTTTCAGGATGGTCGAGATATCGTTGAAGTGCTGTTTTCTTCTTTCGGCTCTGTCGCGCTGAGTGTAGAAGCCGTCGATCGCCTCGCTCGCCGTGGGAACGGGAACGCAGATCGCGCCGAGCGCGTACTGCCTGATCGGAATGAAAGAAAACTCAAACGGCGACGAGTCGTTTTTTGATATGATGCAGGGTGAAAAGCGGCTTTGAAGAATTATATCGGAAAGCTTTTTCACGGCTTCAAAAAGCCTGTCTGCTCCGCACTCGGCGACCGATGAATCCGAACTTCCGGTGATCGAGAAGACCAGCTCGCGCGCGACGAGAGGGCTGACGCCGAGAAAAGACGAAACTATCCAGCCGGAAGCCGGAATGTCGCCGCCGGCGCCCGAGAAGACTCTGTCGAAATCCTCTCTGCCGAAAGAGAGCGTGTCGAGCTTGTCCTGAGGCTGAGGCAGTTCGTACGGGATGCCGCAGATCAGTTTTCTGGAACATTCGGCCGAAAGATCGACGATGCGCGTCGAAGCGAGGATCTTCTGATCTTCGTCGCAGAAAACGAAGGTCGAATTCCTTCCCATGATCTCTAAATAGATCGTTCTCTTTCTTCTGAACCCGAGCTCGTCGCCCGAATCGAATTCGATTTTCGCAACTCTCTCGAAGCCGACCTGCGAAACTTCAAGGACCTTTGCGCCGAGAAGATGTTTTCTTAAGAGCATACACAGCATATAAGCCGCCGGAGGATTTTCTTTGACCGAATCGGTCACGCAGATCCGGGGATTGCTCCCTGACGCGCTCAGAAGCAGTCTTCTGCTGACGCCGCCCGAGCGTATGACGAGATTGACCTCATCCTTTTCGGGCTGAAGCACCTTTTCGACCTTCCCGCCCGCGAAAAAGCCGTTGAGCTCTTCACAGACGCATCTGAGCATTCCGGAATCAAAAGCCATTTTATCTCCTGAGTTATATACTATCAAAAATTATGTAAACTTTTATTCATCCGGCTTCCGAAAAGCCGGCGATACTGTGCGCGATGACGAACGCGAGAGAGTTCTGATACTCCTCGCTTACCAAAAGCATGGCCTCCTCCCGATTCGAGAGAAAGCCGCACTCGATGAGGATCGCGGTGTTGTCTATCCTGTCGAGAACGTAGACCGAGCTGCCGCAGTCAGCGCAGTGTCTGTCGTTGTCGGGCTGGAGCCACAGACGGACGCCGTTCTGCACAGCGTCGGCGATAACGATGCTCGACGGAGAGTTTGTCGTATAGAAGACCTGCAGCCCTCTGCAGGAGCTCTGGGGATATTTATTTGCGTGGACGCTCACAAACACCGCGTCGGGATTTTCCCTTGCGATCTTCACTCTCGCCATAACGTCGCCGCTCTTTGAAGTGGAAGCTCTCGGGTGGGTCAAAAGAACGTCGCTGTCTCTTGTGTAGATCACCTTTGCTCCGCTGAGTTCAAGAAAGCGCCCGATCTTCATGGCAATGGCGAGATTTACGTCCTTCTCATATACGCCGTTGACGCCTATCGCTCCCCCGTCGATCCCGCCGTGTCCCGGATCTATGATATAGACCTGAGACTTCGGTGCGGCGCAGATCGAGGCTTCTTGGGAAGGATCGGGAAAGATCGTGACAACGCCGAGAACGTCGCCTAAAAGAACGAAAATGACGTAGGCGGCAAAGAACATTGCCAGAAAAACAAGAAATCTGAACATAAAACCGAGGGCTGTCCTCTTTTTTGTTCCGGTCATAAGAATTTCACCTCAAAAAATCTTATGCCGCCGGAACGGTTTTATGCTTTTATTACCTGAGCTGTTTTGACTGCTTTGAAAACAGATTCAGAACGTCCCTGTTGTTGTAGCCGAGAGCGTAGCAAAGGGCTCCGACGATGAATGCGAGAAAAACGGCGACGGCGAAAAACGACGCCTGAGACTGAGAAGCGGCGATCATCTGAGCCTGGGTCATCTGGGCGTTTGTGGGATAGAGCACCGCGGCAAAACCGAAATAGACGCCCATAAAACAGAGCTTCGTGACGGCAAAGAGCGCGAAGACCCAGTTTGCCGCGCCGGTCGCGTCAGCCATAGGCAAAGACGCGCAGATGAGGACGCAGACTATTGACGGGGCAAATGCGATAAAGGACGTCAGGACGCCTTTGGGCGGGAACTTTTTCGGCTCGCCCTTCACGGCGTCGTGAGAGCCCTTGTTCCAGAACTGCAGACCGATGATGTAAAGATAGACCGCGACGGCGCAGACGGCGCCTATAAGCCTGAGAGCGGAAAATGAGCCGGTCGCGGTGCCGAGCATCATTCCGAGAAGACTGAGAGCGATCTGATAAACAAGCGTTTTCAGGATCAGCATCCAGTCGGATTTATTCAGTTTCAAAAGATCGTCCT
Source organism: Clostridia bacterium (assembly GCA_017453605.1). Lineage (GTDB taxonomy): Bacteria > Bacillota > Clostridia > Oscillospirales > SIG627 > SIG685. The sequence continues at coordinate 2,063 of JAFTEP010000181.1, read as the reverse complement.
CCGCAAAATCCATAACGCAAAGCGTCCGGTAACTTGATTATATATTATATCACAAAATCCCGTGTAATTCAAGTAAAAACGTTTAACAAAAGAAAAACAAAAGTAAATTATAGAAGCTATATGAACGAAAAAACCGAAAAAGAATCCTTTTCTATTGAAAAATCAAGCCGTCGGTGTTAAAATATCAACAGAGTTCAACTGAAAAAGGAGAATGAAAATGAGCTGCAGAGTTTATCCCGTAAACGAAAGCGCCGTGAAATGCGGCGACTACAGGGTCTTTATAAACAAAACTGAATATTTCCCCGACAGCGCGAGGGTGTCCGCCATGCCTTTCAACTGCAGGTGGCCGGGACATCAGCGCTGTCTGAACCAGACGGAAACGATAAACTTCATATCTCTTGAAACGGACGAGGCGCTCGAATTCGAGATCGTTTCAAAAGAAGCGTTCGATCCCGAAAAACTGAAGATCCGCCCGACGGGATCCGTTGAAAAGATCGAGTCCGACGGAAAAAAGATCCGTTTTTCGATCCCCGGTCCGGGATATTATTCCGTCGAGCCATTCGTCAGGAACCGCGCTTTTCTGATCTTCGCGGACAAAATATCAACTCTCAGTCCCAAAGATTTTCAGGGCGATATTTTGTATTTCGGACCGGGAGTGCATCATCCCGGGCTGATCGAGCTGAAGAGCGGTCAGACTCTCTTTATCGACGCCGGCGCGCTCGTCTACGCGACTCTTCACGCCTCCGACGCCGAAAACGTGTCGATCGTCGGAAGAGGGATCTTAGACAACAGCGAGAACAAAGAGATCATCCTGTTTGAAGCGAAGCAGACCGCCGAAAAGGTCGACGTCGGGAATGCGAAGCGCTCGAACACGATCCAGCTCGATTTCTGCAAAAACGTCAGGATCGAGGGGATCACTATAAGAGACTCGCTCGTCTACAACGTCAAGCCGGTCTGCTGCGAGAACGTGAGGATAAAGGACCTGAAGCTGATCGGCAACTGGAGATACAATTCCGACGGCATAGATATGCACAACTGCCTGAACGTAAAAATAGAAAACTGCTTCATCCGCACCTTCGACGACTGTATCTGCGCGAAGGGCTTCGATCCGTGGCTCGTGAAGGACCCGGAGATGATGAAGAAGGCCATAGACGTTTTCGACGGTCTGGAGGTCAGGGGCTGCACGCTGTGGAACGACTGGGGCAAGTGTCTCGAAGCCGGAGTGGAGATGCGCTCGAAGGAGATAAAGAACATACTCTTTGAAGACTGCAGGATCATCCACGCGACGCACACGGTCCTTGACTGCGGCAATTACGACTACGCCGCCGCGCACGACATAACCTACAGGAACATAACGGCCGAATACGGCGAAGAGGAGCTCGCGCCGCTTTATCAGGAAAGCGACGATATGGAATACTATAACCGCTCGACGGGATACACGCCGTATATCGCGGTCGTCGAGATAAAAGACCATCACGAATACTCCGACAAGACTCACGGCAGAGGAACTGTCGACAGGGTGAAGTTTGAAAACATCAACGTCCTCTGCCCCGAAGACAGAACGTTGAAGATGGCCGTCAAAGGCTTCGATAAAGAACACGGAATAAGGGACGTCGAGTTTAAGAACGTGCGCCTCAACGGAAAGATCCCAGAAAAAGAAAAGATCCATTTCTCGGTCAACGAATTTACGGAAAACGTAAGGTTCCACTAAAAAAGCCAAAACGCGGAGAGTGAACGGATGTTCAGCTTTGAAGACCTTCCGCCGCTGATAAGAGAATTCGCGGCGTACAAAATGACGATCCAGGGCAGGAGCGAGAAGACCGTCTACAACTACAGTCTCGATATACTGAATTTCTTTATTTTCGTTCTGAAATCGCGCGGGAAGATCTCAGAAAAAGACTTTTCGGATCCGAATCCCCTGATCGACGCAGAGCTTGCCGCGAGCGTGAGGGAATCGGACGTCTACACCTATCTTCTCCACTGCGCCTCCCAGAACAAGAACAAGGCGACCTCCCGCGCGAGAAAGCTCTCGAGCATCAAGTCGTTCTACAAATACCTGACCG
>JAFTEP010000180.1 GCA_017453605.1 Clostridia bacterium | reverse complement strand
GTAGATCTCGGGAGTGCCGCCGTCGGGAGTCTTGAGTTTGGAAATGGCGCGGCGCTCGTTGGCGATCTCCTTATAAACGCCGGGGTCGGTGTCTTTCACGGCGTTGGAGGGTTCGTTGAAGTAGAAGGCTTCAACGCGGATCCTGTCGAGCCAGTCTTCGTGATTATTGAAGCTGTTCAGAAGATGCAGATGGTCCAGATGCAGGTGAGTGCAGCACCACGCCTCTATGACGGGCTTCTCCCCGGCGGGAACGAGGGTCTCAAGATAATCGAGGAGATAGCTGAGTTCGTCGTCGGTGCCGCCGTCGATGATGATGAAGTGAGAGTTCTTGAGCTGGATGACGTATCCGTCGCCGAACCAGTAAAGATCCATCTGGTGGAGGGACGTGACCGCGCCCGGCTTCGCCTCGGCGGCGTAATTGTTATCAACAAGACGCGGGCTGAGCGACTGATCGAACATCGCGGAAACGTAGGTCGTATTCATGTATGCAAGATCGTTCACGGTGACGAGCAGATCGCCCTTGGTGAGCTGAACGATTCCGACGCCCTCTGTGAGCTGATTCTCGTAAACTTTCTCGAATCCGCATTTTTCAAGAAGCGCGACGTAATCCGGAGCCTGTCCCTCGGTTCCGTCGACGATGATCGTGTATTCGCTCAGACCCTTGTCTTCGGCGGGAAGGATCGTCGTGTCTTCGGCGATAAGCGCGGGCACCTGCTCGAAAACGTCCTGAGTGCTCCAGTCGCGGCTGACGGTGAAGCCTTCGCCTATGGCGGCGTCTACCGGCGCGAGAATTGCGTCGAGCTGAGCCTTGATATCGGCGTCTTCAACGAGTTTTGCCTCGGTGTAGAAGGTCGTGCTCTCGACTGAGCCGTAAATCTCAAGCTCGCTGTCTCCGATATGATAGAGAGCGTACGGACGGACGGAGAAGTTCATGCGGATGGTATTTTCGTTGAGCCCGGTGATGACGAAGGTGGCGACCAGCTTGCCGTTTTCGCTTTCCCTGTAAACAGTCGCCGGAACGTTCGCAACGGGATAAGTATTACCTCTGTACTCAAAGCTCTCGTCGTATCTCGAGAAAGACGCGGAAGGATCGGCAAGAGCTTTCGTGGGAACGACGAGCAGACCGATGGCGACGTTATTCCCGGTAAATCCTTCGGGCAGTTCAAGAGTTACCGTCCAGCGGGGGCCCCAGTGACCTTCCGCCTTGATCTCCATGGAGCTGATATCGGGAACGTTCACGTCGTAAAGCTCCGGGATCTCGTCAGCAAAGCACTGAAGGATCGGAGTGCCGCCGAGATCTATCGCCCAATAGTTTTCAAAATCAAGATCAGTGTTGATATAAGCGTTGTAACCGGTGAGAAGATCGACGGAAAGAGAATGATACTCTTTCAGCTGAGTGGGATCCTGAGAGTCGTTGCGGGCAACGAGCTTGATGCAGCTTTCGGCGGTCGCCCAGGAGTTTGAGATACTGAGACGCGAGAGCCAGACGCCGCCTTCCTTTTCATTGTCGGAGCAGGATCCGAAAATGGAACCGAGAGCGTCGTCAGCGCCGGAGTCGGTCAGAGCGGAATGGACTTTGCCGGAGTTGAAGCAGTCGACGATCGTGGTGGAACGGTCGTTTCTGCCGCTGATACCACCGATGTGGGCGTTGGCTCCGGTGTGAGTCGTGTAGATCTCGCCGGTGTTGAGACAGTGTTCGATAACGACTGTGTTGCCGTTGCCGTTGCCGACGATACCGGCGGCGTAGCGCTTTTCAATGGAAACCTTACCGTCGAACCAGCACTCTCTGACGGTGGTTTCAGATCCGCAGACTCCAAAGATGCCGCCGGCGTGGTGATCGGCGCAGTAAACGATGGCGTCGCAATAGATATTTTCGAACGTACCGCCGCCGGAACAGGATACGCCGGCAGCGCTGGCGCCGGAAGTTGCCGCAAAGTATGAGTTGACAAGTTTGAAATCCCTTATCAGCGCATTCTTTGAAGTTCCGGCAAACATTGCGGCTTCGCTTTCCTTTTCGCAGAAAAGTCCGCTGACGGTGTGTCCCTGGCCGTCAAAGGTACCGGCAAAACCCGAGATGACGTTCCAGACGGTCTCGGGAGCTGTTGTCGCCCACGAGGAAGCGTCGCCCTCGTTGAGAGTGATGTCGGCTCCGAGTTTGATCGTCTTTGACTCAAAAGAGCTGCCGACGAGACCGACGCCGAGAAGCTGAGAAGCGGTCGTGATGACGTATTCCGACTTCGAGGCGTCATACCAGGACGTGTCCGCGGTGATCGGAGCGGCAGAGGTCCCGACGACGAAGAGCGGGATGAGCATCACAAGCGCAAGAAGTGATGAAACGATTTTTCTCTTCATAATTAACTCCTTACTTTTTTATTTTGAGAAGACCGAAAACGAAATCCGTCCCGCTCTTCCCGACTTTAATATGATTATAATACATCAAAAGAATATAGTCAATACGTTTCGCGAAAACTTTGACGAAACATTTCCAAACAAAGATAATCTGAAACCGGCTCTCACAATAAATGGATCTGTAACGATCTCGAGTAAAAAAATAACCGGGAAGGATCTCTCCTTCCCGGCCGGGTCACAAATTTTAGGTATGACCTTCAGTTTTCGCGGGGTGATCCGGGAACCCGGCGAAGTCCTTCAGGCTTCGTTGGGAGCATTAAAACTCCCACTGAGTAGCGCTGATCTCGTTGTCGAGGCCCGCGTCGGTGACTTCAGGTGCCGAGGTTTCGGGGACGGTGGTCACGGGTACGGTCTCGGTCGGAGCAGCGGCGGAGGTCTCGGCCTCGTTGCTGGCCGTGAGAACGTCGGTCAGGTCGAGAATGGTGATCTCGATCTCGGGAGAATAGAACTTTTTCATTTCATCGTCCTCCTGATTAAGAGTGATGCTCGGGCAGATCGGGCAGCTTGACGTGTCCGCCGTCGGTGCCTTCCTTGCCGATCGTGTAAGGCAGATAGAAGATATCGGTGCCTTCGCCGGCGACGTAGTATTCTTCACACTTCATTCTGAGATCCATGTTCCTTGCGGCGTTGAGAGTGCCGGTGTCGCGGGCCATGGTCGGGAACAGAACGGTTTTCCAGACGCCTACGTAGCGAGTGTAGTCTTCCCAGGTGTTGGAGCCGTGGTGGAGAACGCTGAAGAAGTCGCACTGCAGATCTTCGGGATCATAGGACCTGATGAGGAACTTCATATCGGCGCGGTGTCCGTCGCCGCCCTCGATGAAGGTCTGGCCGTCCATCGTGAACTTGTACCAAGTGGAGGAATCGTTGAAGCCGCCGGTATAGTCGTCGAGAAGGACCATTTCCTGGCTGAGGATGATCTCCATCTTGACGTCGCAGAACCAGTAGCACTGACCGATCATCGGACGGTAGATCTCGGGAGTCGTTCCGGCGGTGGTCTTCAGTTTGGATATCGCCAGACGCTCGCCCTTGATCTCGTTGTAAACGCCGGAGTCGAGATCCTTGACGCCGTCGGAGGGCTCGTTGAAGTAGAAGCCTTCGACGTAGATCCTGTCAAGCCATTCGGGATGGACGTTGAAATCCTGGAGCAGATAGAAGTGGTCCATGTGCAGGTGAGTGCAGCACCACGCCTCGATGACGGGCTTCTCTCCCGCGGGAACGAGGGTCTCGAGGTAATCGAGCAGGTAGGTAAGCTCGCACTGAGCGGCGCCGTCGATGATGATGAAATGGCCGTTCTTGAGCTTGATGACGTAGCTGTCGCCCCACCAGTAGGTATTGATCTGGTGCAGAGTGGTGACGGCGCCGGCCTGAGCCTCGCTCTGATATTTGTCTTCAAGATGAGGGCTGAGAGGCTGATTGCAGATCGCGGAGATGAAGGTCTTGTTCTGGTAGGCGATATCGTTCACGGTAACAAGGACGTTGTCCTTGGTGAGCTGAACGATGTTGACGCCTTCGGTGAGCTCGTTCTCGTACTGCTTTTCAAAGCCGCACTTCTGGAGGAGCTCGACGTATTGGGCAGCCTGACCCTCTGTGCCGTCGACGATGACGGTGTACTCGCCGAGACCTTTGTCTTCAGCGGGGTTGATCGTGGTGCCGTCAACGACCATCGCAGGGACCTGCTCAAAGGCGTCGACAAAGCACCAGTCGCGGCTGACGACGAAATCGGGTCCGATCTCGGCGTCAACGGGAGCGAGGACCGCGTCGGCCTTGGCCTTGAGCTCGGCGTCCTCGGTGAGCTTGGCTTCGACGTAGAAGTTCTGAGTGGAAGCTTCGCCGTAGAGAACGATATCGCCCTCGGCGACCTTGTAGATGACATAGGGACGGACCGCGTAATTGGAGCGGATCGTCTTGACGGAAAGATCGGTGATGACGAACGTCGCAACGACCTTGCCGTCTTCGCTGTCGCGGAGGATCGCGGCCTCGGCGTTAGCGACGGGATAAACGTTGCCGTTGTATTCGTATTCAGTCTCTTCGATGATCAGCTCGTGATCCTTGGGGATCGCCTTTTCGGGGATCGCGAGGAGACCGAGCTGGACGTTCTCGGAGGTGAAGCCTTCGGGAAGCTCGAGTTCAACGGTCCAGCGGGGACCCCAGTGACCTTCGGCCTTGACTTCAAAAGCGGTGATAGCGGGATCGTTTACTTCATAAACGGGGATATCGACGGGGTTCTCGCCGCCGAAGAATTTCGGAGCGATTATAGTGGAGCCGTTGTGCTTGATGACGCACCAATAGCCGTTGAGGTCGGCGAAAGTGCCGAGGTTGCTGAACGAACGGAACTCGATGACTTCGCCGTCAAAGACGGCGTTGTCGCGGACGTCGTTGGGGTAGTTTTTAGAAGAACCGATGCGGTTGTAGCAGCTGACCAGATGGCACTCGCCGGGAGCGTCCTTGCGGTGAGTGACCGTGCGGCAGAACGCGAAGCCGAGGCCGCTCTGATCGGAGACGTCGCCGTTGTTGATGCAGCGGGTCATCGTGGTCTTGCCGTCGTAAACAGCGCAGCTGATGCCGGCGCCGCAGAAGTTGCCGGCAGAGACTTTACCGGTGTTGAGGCAGTCGGTGATGACAAGATCGTTGGATTCCTGGTTGCCGACCAGACCGGAAACGTAGTTGGAACCGACGCTCACGTCGCCGTCGAACCAGCATCCGGTGACGGTGGTGGCGCCGCCGAGATGGGCGAGGATGCCGCCGCAGGAAGAGTCGCCGGAAATGGTGAAGTTGGAGTAGACGTTCTCAACGACGGTCGCACTTCCTGAGGTGCTGCAGGCGATGGTCGCGTTTCCGCTTCCCTCGGTGAACGAACCGTCAAGCATATAAAGGTTTTTGACGGTGCCGGAAAGGGACTTGATGAAGCCGCATCCGCCGCCGGAGGCTTTCAGTCCGGAAATGGAGTAGCCCTGTCCGTCGAAGACGCCGGCAAAGCTGGACTTGGGAGTCCACGCGGCATCTGCGGGAGCGGCGACGTCTGCGGTGAGAACGACCGTCTTGCCGGAGTCATTCGAACCGTTGGTCGCCCATGCGACGAGATCGTCATAGGTGGCGATCGAGATATCCGCGTCCGCATAAGCGGCGAACGTGCACATTCCGAGCACCATGAGGACCGTCAGCATAAAAGCTGCCAGTTTTTTCATAAGTTTGTTCTCCTTGTTATTTTTTAGTCCGAGTATCCGAGCGGATCTTAATACTGTAGGCGACGACTAACACCCGCACGAACCTCAATACTTATAAAAATTATAGTATTATATAGATAAAAAGTCAATAGGAATTTTGCTCCCGGTCCGATCTTTGTGCAGTATCAACAAAAAGTCCGACCTGGTTTTGTGCACAATGCCCAAACGCACGCCGGGATCACAGCGCAAAAAAGCGTCTTAAACTCAGATGAACAGCTTTTTGCGCAGAGATTCGCGAAGCGGAGGGACGAGCGCGATCACAAGGATCGCCGAACCCATCAGACACAGCGCGGTGAGAGGATAAAAACACCAGTTGAAGTTCACCGCGCCGATAAAGGTGATGTCAGCGAGAAACTCCGCGAGCAAGCAGAAGGCTCCGGTGACGATTAGAGTTCCGCCGGTGATGAAGAGTCTCCCCCTCCCCAGAGTTCTGGCAAGAGTGACGGCGGCGGTGACGATGAGACCCGCACCGCCTGTGACCGGGAATGCGAACGACAGAAACCATCTGCCGCCGAGCTTGAGGTCGACGTAGAGAAGAAACAGGATCACGCAGGCAAAATCCACCGGTACAAAGATGATGGGATTGGGTTTCTTGAACCAGAACGGGAGAACAAAGACGACGTAGAACAGAATCAGACCAAAGACTGAATAACCGGACCAGATGACGCGGCGGTTGAGCTCGATATCGCAGATAAGGGTGATGAGCGCGCCGAGGAGCATCAGAACGCTGATGACGAACAGAATGCCCGAGGGGCTGAATTTTTCTTCCGGTCCGATCTTAGGGGGATAGGGACCGGGTCCGTCGTTGGTCCCGAGATCGGGGTGAAAGACAACTGTGCCGCAGAGCGGACATTTCTTTTCACTGTCTGCAAGCTCGACGCCGCATTTGACGCAATACATCAATCGTCCTCCTCTTCGTTTGCGCTTTCGATCCTGACTTTGAGTCCGTCCTTTACGAGAAACCTGAAAAACTCTCTTTCAAGCTCGGGATCGACGAGCTTTCTTGTAACACAAATCCTGACTTTATTTTCGTAAGTTATCACAGAGCAGTTGTACGGAGCGCCCTTTTCGGCTCCGAGGATGAAGTCGGCGCTTTGGACGTACTCCCCCATCTTTCCCGGGAGCGAAACGACGCCGAGATTCGACATACATAAAGACGCGGTGCGCTGTCCGACGAATCTGAACACCGCTTTCATAACCGGGTCCTTTATGAAAAGCGGAGTGATCTTGAGAAAGAAATTCTTTTCGGATCTCACGTTCGGAGTGAAGCGCGCCCTCAAAGACCTCGCGTTGAGTTCGAGACCCATACGGCAGGAAACTTCTTTGACGATCTCGTCGAAGGTCATGCTTCCGAGCGTCGGGTCGATCGGAGCGTTTATGAAATAAGAAAAATTCCTGACCGTCGGCGACGGGAAAAACCTGCGCAGATTGACAGGGATCTGCACGTTCACAGGCTTGAAGCGAGAGGGCGGGACGTGCTTTTTCTGCACCTCACAAAGCGAACGGAGCATCGACGCTGCAAGATACGCGGTGACGGTCGCGCCGTGCTCGGAGGCGCGCTTTTTGAGCTGCCCGGCGTCGAGAGTGCCGGTTATAAGCCTGATCTGGCTCTCCTCGCGTTCGAGACCCTCGAAGCGGTAGACCGCGGGTTCGTTTCGCGAGAGGGCTTTCTTCCCGGCGTATTTCAAAAAACTGTCCTCGAGCTCTGCCGGATCGGGTTCCGAAAGACGGTCGGCGACGCCGTTTAGCGAGGGTACGTCGACCGAATATTTCTGAACGAGGTATTCAGCGACGAGAGTTTTGAGAAAAACGAGTCCGCCCGTGCCGTCGGTCAGCGCGTGGAAAAATTCGACGGCGATCCTGTTTTTATAGTAGAGCACGCGGAAAGCGCAGTTTTTCAGATCGTCGAAGGGCATCCTGTAAAGAGGTCTGTAGGTGTCCTGAGCGACGCGAGGCGCGTGACGGAGCTCCTCGAGATAGTACCAGAAAAAGCCCCTTCTGAGGCGGACCGCGATGGACGGGAAGCGCCTGACCGTCACGTCGAGAGCGGATTGCAGAAAGACAGGATCGACGGGCTCCGAAAGATCGAACGAAAGCCTGAAAAGGCTGCTCCATTCACGGGTGCGGGCGGCGGGGTAGATCTTGCCGGCGTTGTCGAGCCTCATCCATCTCAGCTTGCGTTTGGGAGGAGCAACGGAATCGAGGAAGGAGTTTATCCGCGCCATGTCCTCATCTCTGTGTTCTTTCAGATCGTAAAGAACGTAGGCGTGCCAGAGATCCTTGCCGACGTAAAGCGTGCTCCTGCAGCCGGAGGCGAGAAGCTTTTCGTGCATACGCACCGCGTCGTCGAGCATGATCTCACTGGATCCGACGAAGATCAGAGACGGAGGAAGCCCTTCGAGGACGCCGAAAAGCGGCGACGCGAGAGGATCGAGGGGATCGGAGGTGTAGCTGTCGGCGAAGAACTGAAGCCCTTCTTTTGTCATATTGGGATCGGCGCGGAGATTTTTTTCGTATGAATCTCCGGACTGCGTAAGATCGGTCCACGGGGAGATAGAGATAAGCCCCGCGGGAAGCGGAAGAGAAAGCTCGCGCAGTTTCATGCATACGGAATAAACGAGACCTCCGCCGGCGCTCTCGCCGCAGAAGAACATCTTATCAGCTCCGTAGCCGCAGGAAAAAAGAAACTTCACGAACGAAACGCAGTCGTCCAGAGCGGCCGGAAAAGGATCCTCCGGCGCAAGTCTGTAATTGCAGCAGAAGACCCGCATCGCGCAGTTCGCGGCGAGCATGGAACCGAAGCCTTTAGCGGTCTCGAGATCCCCGAAGCAGTAGCCTCCGCCGTGGAAATAAACTATGACACCTTCCCTTTTTTCGTCAAACGGAAGCGCCCATGCACAGTTCCTGCCGGAAACCGTGCACGGGGTGAAGATGACCCTGTCTTTGAATCTTGCGGACATGATGCCGCCGATCAGTTCCTGACTTTTCCGGGAGCTTTCGAGAGACATCCCGTTGAGGATGGGCTTTAACATTCCAAGCTGCATCCTGACCATTTTTTCTCTCGGCAAATTTCGGATTCTCCTTTTAAGAGCTTGATAGATTATACCACAAAAAATGAGATCTTTCAAGCGTTCAAGTTAAGGGAAAAGTCGTTTATTATCGGATCAAGGCAGATTTGATTCATCCGGGACTCGTGCCGAGAAGATAATCCCAGAGATAACATCCGCGCTCTCTGACGGCAAACTCCTCGAGGATGCGTTCGGAGCGCTCGCAGAGAAGCCCGAAGAATCTTATATAACACTTCCCGTCGACGAAAAGTTTCTCGATAAGGCCGGCTTCACCTCGGGGCAGAAAAGAATAGAACTTCAAAAAATCGTCCGCGGACTCGAAACAATAGATCCTCTCACGCGTTTTTTTATGTACGGCGCCCGAAAGCTTTGAAACGAAAAGTTCGCATCCGCCGCTTCGTTTCGGGAATAGCTTCACGCTGAGGGCGTCCGCGTCGCCGAAGCTGTTTTCTCCGCCGGCGCTCAAAAATAACTCCCTCAGGATCTCTTTTGCGGCAAAGCCGTCAGAAAAGCTGTCGGCGTCGATATCAAACTTTTCCATTTCCTCGCAAGAAAGAGTGATCCTGATCTCGCTGTCGCTGAGAAGTCTCACTTCCAAATGCCTCACCCCGCAAAAAAGATTCATACACAATTATATGCTCCGAAATGCCTTTTTGCAACGCACAGATTTTTCAAAATTTGTCTGAATTTATCTTTTTCAGCCGGAGCTCTCAAGCCGGATAAAAGAAAGACCCGGGCGCGTTGAAGCGCCCGGGAGAAGAAACGTATGAAAGTTTACGGCTTATGCGACCGCCGCCGCGGCGTTGGAGGATTCAGCGATCGATTCGACGACCGAGTAGTAGACCTCGTTGATCTTCTGGTAGTTGTTGAGAAGAACTTCCGAGAAATCCCTGTAGCCGAACTGGTTGGACTTGAGGTTCTTCATTTCGTTGGAGACCAGATAATAGTCGGTGTAGAAGCAGAGCGCACAGGCGGGAGCCTGATCGGCGAAGAGCTTCTCGAGCTCGACGAGGATCTTTGCTCTGTCGGCTCTGTTGGTCTTTTCGAGGATCGAATCTACAAGAGCGTCATACTGATCGTTGGCGAAATTCGTGACGTGCGGAGTGTAGCCGATGCTGTCGTCAGCAACGGAAACGACGCTTCCGGAGTATCTCGTGGCAAACGGCGCAAGATAAGAATACGCGCTGGTGGTGAGTCCCTGATAATCGAGGGCGATGACGTCCCAGTCGCCGGCGTAGAGAGCGGTCTCATATTCGGATCTGTCGAGACCCACGAGAGTCACTTTGAAGCCGAGGCCTTCCCAGACGCTCTTGGCGTACTGCGCGACTTCGAGATCGTAGTCTCTGTCGGTGCGGTAGGTCAGAGAGAAGCTTCCGCCGCTGACGCCCGCGGAAGCGAGCAGGCTCTTGGCGGCGCTGACGTCAGCAGTCGTGCCGTAGACGTCGCCCGCCTCGTCTCTGAAGGATCTGCCGAGAGAGGATCCGTAGACGCCGTAGGTCACGAAGCCCTTGGCGGCCTTTGTGCCTCTGCCGATGATCGAGGCGATCTGTGTGCGGTCGAGGGCGGTGGAAAGCGCCTTTCTGACCGAGGCGTTGGAAAGAACGGGATTGGAGCAATCGAAGAAATAAGTATAGGAGCTCAGAAGATCCTGGGTCTTGAGATCCTTCTCGCGATTGGCGTAATTCTCCTTGGAGAGCTCGCCGACGTAGTAGATCTCGCCGGCGTCGAAGAGAGCGAGCTGATCGTCGAGAGAAACGGAGTAGTCGGTGAGGAGACGGAAGGGTTTGACGAACTTCATGAAGCCGTCGATCTGAGTGTTGAGTCCGCGGTAGTAGCTGCTCATTTCGAGACGGTATAGTCCGCCGTTCTCCCTGCCCTTGAGTGCGAAGCCGCCGTCGGAAAGCATATCGTCGGTGCCGGTCCTCGCCCAGGTGTCGACCTTCGCTTCAACTCCGGCTACGTCGTCCCTGACGGGATAGAGAGCGGGGCTTGCGATCGCTTCGAGGAAGAGCTCGACGTCGATGGGCTTTTCAAATTCGATCTCGAGGATCGTCTGGCTGACCGCGGCGATACCGACGGAGTCGATGCTGACGTCGCCCGCTTTCGCAGCCTTGGCGTTCTTTATGTCAAAAAGGAGCGCCGCCGCGGGGCTGTCGGTCTCCGGCGAGAGGATGCGCTTCCACGCCCAGGAGAACTGGTCGGCGGAAAGGGTCCTGCCGTCGTTCCATTTGGAGGTCTCAAGGGTGATCTCGAGTTTGAATTCGCCCTTCTCCTGATCGTAATCGGTCCTCCAGGAGGAGGCGATACCCTTTTCGATCCTGTTGTTGTTTATCTTTGTGAGACCCTCGAACATAACGCCGGTGTATTTGATCGTGTTTTTGTCGTAGATCATCACTGCCGGATCGAGATTTGCGGGTTCAGTCGTCAGATAGAGTCTGATGACGGGTCCCTTGTCCTCAAGATCAACCGCGCAAGACGTGAGTGAACACACGAGCGCCGCGAAGATCAGCGTAAGAGCAACGAGCTTTTTAACCATAAAACAAAAACCTCCCATGAAATGCCTGCCGGGAAGCCGCGAACCTCGGTCGGAAGGGTCGGGGCGATCCGAACAACAGAATCTGAAAAATATTATAACACCAATCGAAGAATTTTACAATAAAAAAATCCGACAAATTTCATTCAAAATAAAAATTGACGCGGTATTTATCAAATATCAATACGAGAAATAAAAAAATATACGGGTTATTTTACAATCAGGGCATAAAAACCATGCTTTCGCCGCCCGAGGAGCACTTTTTGACGTAAACGTCCGGCGCGTTTGAAGCGATCAGATCTTCAAAAACATTAAGACACAGAAGCTCTGACGCCCTGTGCGGAAGTTCGAGGACGCTCATCCCGGACTCCACAGCGTCTAAAACGCCGTTGTAGCCGAGATCCCCGGATATGACCAGATCTGCTCCGCAAGCGCAGGCCGCCGAGAGAAGATCCCTGCCGCCTCCGCAGACGCAGACGGCTTTTGTGATCTTTTTGTTTGCGGACCAGAGCGTCACGGGAGAAGAAAATCTCGCGGCGCTCAAAGCCGCAAATTCTTCCGGCGAGGACTCTTTGACGTTCCCGATCAGCGCGATCGAGCCCTGAACGCCGGGAACGCTCAGAGGCTTAGGGTCAAGAAAACCGAGAGCATCGGCGACGGAGCGGTTCAACCCGGAAGGCGCGGCGTCCATGCGTGTGTGGAAACTGAAGACCGCGACGTCGTTTTTTGTCAGAGCAAAGAGCTTTTTCCCGACGGGATTTGATGCGTCGAGAGTTTTCAGACCTCTGAACAGAAGCGGATGATGGCTCACGATCAGATCGAAGTCTTCGTTCACAGCCTCTTCGACGCACTGAGAAGTGGCGTCAAGGCAGACGAGAACGCGCTTAACTTCCCTTCGTAGATCGCCGCAGACCATAACGCCGTCGTTGTCCCATTCGCAGGAGAGCTCCGGCGGATATGCCCTGTTGAAGATCTCATAAAAAGCTCTGCGATCCATTATAAACCTCCGTACGAAAATAAGCTTGAATCAGTTCATCCGCGCTCTGAGAGAATCGGCGAGCGCTCTTTCAAAAGATGCGTCCCTGCCGGAAATTTCAAGTCCGGACGCCCTCTTTTCAAGTCGTTTCAGGATCTGACGGTAATAGCAAATCAGTTCCGGATAGATCCCGCGCTCTCTGCCGGCGAGAAGCTCGAGATCGCCGGCTTCTCTTTTGATACCGTCGTAATGAGAAGCGATTATCACAAAAGGACGTCCCCTCTCGGCAACGACAGTCTCACGGTCGATAAAAAAGCCTCCGGAATAAAGCGCGGCGCGAAGCTTTTCGTGTTTTGTCATCGGCTGAAAAACAAAGGTCTTCCCGTCAAAAACGCTTTTGTCGCCGTCAAGCATGGAGGAGATGGTGTCGCCTCCCATCCCGCAGACCGCAAAACAGTCCGGGGAATACTTAAAAAGCTGCTTCATCCCGTCTGCAAGACAGAATCGGGCTTTCGGACCGAAGCCCGATTCTTCGATCGCCAGGCGCGCCCGCTCCAGAGGGAGCGGATTGATGTCCGATACGATCACATAAGGCGAAATGCCGGACGAAAGAAGATATATCGAGAGGGAGGCGTGATCGGCCCCCACGTCCGCGACTACCGAGCCGCGAGGGATACACGACGCGGCGGCGGCAAGCCGCGGCGAAAGGACGGCGTGATCCATAAAAGGCGCTCCCCTTTCTTATCGCTCTTTTCCCGGCGCCAAAAAGTGTTGGCGCCGGGAGACCGCTTCACTTTGAAGCGAGAAAATCGTTGAGCTTCTTGACGAGCGCGTCGGCGTCAGTGCCGTGAACGGCGCAGGCTTCAGCTACGCTCTCTCCGCGGGAAGCGGGACAGCCGAGGCAGTGCATCCCGATCTCAAGGAAAAAAGCTCCGGTCTCGGGGTCGAAATCGAGGATCTCGCCGATGATGCTTTCTTTGGTAACTACCATTTGTTTGTTCTCCTTTCTGAAAATAATGCGGGCCGGGGGTCAGATGCGCCTGATGAGCTTTGCGAGCTCGCAAAGCCCGAGCGGAACGAGACCCCAGACGAGAGCTATCAAAACCGTGACAAAGTCCGGTATAGCGTCGGTGATCTGCTGAGCGGACGGAACGGCGATAATCAAAAAGACAGCGAAAACTATACTGAGGGCGATGCTCACGAGCCCCCAGACGTTGAACTCTCTGCTGCGCCTGAAAACGCTTTGTTCGGACGAAAAGCCGAGTCTGACAGACTGCGCGGAAGCGAAGAGAGTGATGATGGCCGCCGCAGAAGCGTAAGCAGTAAGAGAGGTGTGATAGTAGACGATCCGCCAGCTCAGACAGGTGACGATCGCCGTGACCGCGCCGAATACGGCGGACGGAACGAGGTCGCCGAGAGTGAAGGAATCCTTACCTTCCTCCTGATCGGACCTGCGCGCTCCGTAGGGATAATCGTTTATTAGTGCCACAGAGCCCGAAACGCAGACGAAGAGTCCGAAAACGACAAGATCGAGCGGAGTCAGCGCGAGAGACCCGAAAGAAATAAGGGAGCTCAGAGCGGTGAACGCGAGAGCGAACTGAACGAATATCACGTATCTGAGCATTGTCGAAACGTTGCGGCAGATCGCGCGGACGGTCTTCATCGAGGTGTAGACGCCCTCAAAGCTGCGGCGGTCGAGAAGAACGTCGGCGTTGTGACGGACGCTGACCCAGTGAGAGCCTCTGAACACGAACGAAACGTCCGCTTCCGACTGCGCGACGGAAGAAACGAGCGAGTCCGTGACGGCGGCGGTGACGTCTCCGGCTTCGTTGCGGTATCTCACGATGTCCCTCTCCTCGCCCGGATCGAGACCGCAGAAGACTTTATAGCTCTTCAGATCTGCAAGGAGAAGCCCCTTGTCGATCCTTTGATACATCCTCTCGTCCATAGCGAAAGGCTTGTCGGAATCGTTGACGAGCGAGAGGCTTTTCGCGAGACCGAAGCTTCTGTCGGGATCGCCGGAGTTGAGAAGCAGGACGTCTATGTTGTTTTTCACGCACTGACCCGCGGCTTCGGCGGCAGTGGTCATAACGGGTGTGTAGAGTCCCAGAAAACCGACGAAGGTCAGACCGACGATGCAGTCGGGAAAGTCGCGTTCGGGCGGGCTCTTGGCGTCGAGCACGGCGACGGCGAGAACGAATTCTCCGTTGACGGCAATGCTTCTTGCGGTATCGGTAAGGCGCTGACGGGCGCTCTGATTGAGCGGAACAGCCTGATCGCCTTTCTTTATATGACTGCATCTTCTAAGGACTTTTTCGGCGTTTCCGCGGATGACGTATTTATATCGCCCGTTCTTCATACAGAAGACGGACGAGAAGCCGAGACGGTCGTCGTATTCCCTTCTTGAAAAGACGCCGAAATTCTTTTCGGAGCGCTTTCTTCTGACGGAGAACCGCTTCGCCTCCTGGGCGAGAGCTCTGTCGACGTTCCTTTCTCCGTTCATAAACGGAGTTTTCTCGCTGTTCGAAGCCACTACTGCCAGTTCCAGAAGCTCGGCCGCGTAGTCCGGGCTGTCTCTGAACTGATAAGGGCAGTCGTCTACAAGATAGGTCCCTATCGCGGGAGTCTGACCGAGAAAGAAATCCTCGCCGTGAACGCTGATGCAGCTTATCTTCGGGATCTTGTCAATCGCGGCAAAGTTTCTTAAAACGCAGCCTCTTTTCATCAGGGCAGATACCTGAACGGCGACGCAAAGCTCGCTGAGGATTCCCGCGGCGTCCGGCACCGCGGCGACCATGAGAGCGAGAGCGTAGAAAAACATTTCAAAGAACGGCTGAGAGACCACGATGCCCACGGCGAAGATCAGAAAGCCGACCGGGATCCAGAGAAGCCCGAGCTGTTTATTGACAAAACGGGCGGTGTGGTGGATCTTCGGCATACTCTCTTCCGTGCGCTTGATGTTGGAGCGGTCGAAGATGTTCCTGCCGGTGTTGCACACGAGAACGGTCGCGGTGCCGTTCAGGATGACGGTCCCCGCAAACAGGATGCAGTCGAAATACGGAAGCGAAAGCTCGTCTATATCTCTGTATTCCTGCTTTATAACGGCTTCGCATTTGCCTGTGACATTCGCCTCGAGCACCTTCAGCGCGCGTTTGCGGATAATGATGCCGTCGCAGGGAACGACTTCTCCCTTCTCGACGTAGAGAGTGTCCCCGGGAACGACGTCTCTCCAGTCTACGCCGACGAGCTTCCCGTCGCGCTTGACGCGGCAGCGGACCTGACCGGTGCGGCGGACGCGAGTCTTGACGCGTTCGGAATAGAGATAGCTTCCGACTGTGAAGACGAGATATCCGACGAGGGTGAAGACGAGAGTGAGAACGGTCTCCGTGTCGGGAGAAGTGATGATTAAAAACAGACACATCAATACGAAGACTATGAGCAGGATGTCTCCGAAAATGCGCTTGAAGACGCCGAACTTCTCAGGGATCCTGCCCGAATAGGTGTTGGGACCGAATTCCCTGAGATTCTGCAGTGCCTGCCCGGTGCTGAGACCCGCCTCTTCCGATGAGCCGAGGACCTGCCGAAGTTTTTCGGGATCGACCTCGAGAAGATTCATTCTCCGTCACAGATCAGCTTCACGCTGAGCCGATCGTCCTCCACGGTAAGTTTGACGCCCGACGGACGGGACTGATAGGAATCAATGATCTGCGCGGCTATGCGGTCCTCAGCCTCGGTCTGGATGAAACGGCGCAGATTCCTTGCTCCGTATTTTTCGGAGAAGGATTTCTCTGCTATAAAGTCCGCGACCGAATCGTCCCAGGATAGCGAGATCTCTTTCTCCTTAAGCGCCGAGGCGAGATCGCCGAGCTGGATCCTGGCGATGGCTTTGAACTGCTCGATGCCGAGCGGATTGAACGTGATGATCTCGTCGATGCGGTTTATGAATTCGGGGCGCAGAAATTCGTTCAGAGCTTTCTGTGTCTTCTCCTCCGCGCCGGAGACCGAGCCGCGGGTAAAGCCCGCAAGAGAGGTCTGAACGTTGCTTCCTGCGTTGGTAGTCATGATGATGACGGTGTTCTCGAAATTGACTTCTTTCCCGTGAGCGTCGCTGATCCTGCCGTCGTCGAGGATCTGCAGGAGGATGTTCATGACGTCGGGATGTGCCTTTTCGATCTCGTCGAAAAGTATGACGGAATACGGCTTGCGGCGGATCTTCTCGGTGAGCTGACCGGCGTCGTCGTATCCGACGTAGCCCGGAGGAGAACCGATGATCCTGCTGACGGCGTGCTTTTCCATAAACTCGCTCATATCCAGACGTATCAGCGATGCGGGGCTGGTGAAAAGGATAGAGGCGAGCTGTTTGACAAGTTCGGTCTTTCCAACGCCGGTGGGTCCGGCGAAGATGAAGGAAACGGGCTTTCTTTTGCTCGTCACACCGGCTCTCGAACGCTTGATCGCGCGGCATACGGCGTCGATCGCCTTGTCCTGGCCGACGATGCGTTCTTTGAGTCTGGAGTCGAGAGCGGAAATGCGGTCGAACTCGTTCTGTGTGATGTTGGCGGCGGGGATGCCCGTCCACGCCTCGATAACGCAGGCTAGATCGTTTTCGGAAAGCTTTATATTCTCGCGCTGCTTTGTGAGAGAATCGTATTCGTTTATGAGTCTCAGTTCTCTTACCTTTAATTCGGCGAGTGCGGCGTAGTCCTGATCGGAGGGAGAGTTGTTCTGCTCCTTCTGTTCGCGCTCGCTGCGGACGGAAGCGATCTGATCCTTGAGCTGTTCGATCCTGTTTATCACGGGATCGTTGAGCGACAGACGCGCGGAAGCCTCGTCGAGAAGATCGATCGCCTTGTCGGGCAGAAAGCGGTCCT
>JAFTEP010000179.1 GCA_017453605.1 Clostridia bacterium | reverse complement strand
GGTGCGGCGTCGGGTTCCAGACCAGGACCCCGGCCTTTTTGACCCGCGCCGCGATCGCAGACAGCGAGCGGCGTACTAGTTTTTCACACTTATCTTTTATCGCGGCGTAATCGCGGGCGCTGTCCTCGTAGACCGCGCCGATGCTCGATCCGGGGATGATGTCGTGGAACTGATCGAGAAGCAGCATCTCCCATTCGCGCCTCAGCTCCCGGGGATCGGGTTTTGACCCGGAGGTGAGGGCGGCGGCGACGCCGAGAGTCTCGGCGTTCTGAAGAAGATATTCGCACTTGCGGTTGTTTTTCTTGTTGTTTGCCTGCGAGGTGTAGGTCCCGCGGTGGTATTCGAGATATAATTCGCCCGACCAGAGCGGCAGAGGACCCGCGGCGCGGGCGTTTTTTTCCACGCGCGCAAGATGCTCCCCGAGATTCTCGAAAGCCGCCGTCGGCATACCGGGAAGCGCCTTTTTCATGCGGCGGATATTCTCTATATCGTCAGGCGTCGTGCCGCCGCCTCCGTCCCCGAAGCCGACCGTCGAGGTGACCTCGCCGTTATAATACTTCTGCTGATAGCGCGCGTAGGTCCCCGCGATCATCGAGGGCGTTCCCTGCGCGACGTAGGTGCTGCGGCGTTCGAAGCCTTCTGAAAGCTTCTGCGAGGTGATGAAATGGGTGAAGATCTCCGTACCGTCGATACCGCGCCACAAAAACGAGTCGAAGGGCATCGTGTTCTGATCGTTCCAGCTGATCTTGCTCGTGACGAATTTTGTTATCCCGCTCTTTTTCATTATCTGCGGGAGCGCCGCCGAATAGCCGAACACGTCCGGGAGCCAGAGCACCCGGCACTCTTTAGAAAACTCCTCGCGGAAGAACCTCTTGCCGTAAACGATCTGCCTCACGAGGCTCTCGCCGGAGGGCAGATTGCAGTCAGCCTCGACCCACATCGCGCCCTCGGGCTCGAAGCGGCCCTCTCTCACCCTCGCTTTCACGCGCTCCCACAGGCCGGGATCCTCTTCTTTCACGAAGCGGTAGAGGACGGCCTGAGAGGACGTGAAGCGGTATTCGGGGTATCTGTCAAGAAGCGCGAGCGCGGTCGCAAAGGAGCGCTGCGCCTTTTCGACGGTCTGCCGCACCGTCCACTTCCACGCGACGTCAATGTGCGTGTGACCTATGCAGGCGACGCGTCCCGGAG
The DNA here is from genome assembly GCA_017453605.1 of Clostridia bacterium. Classification (GTDB taxonomy): domain Bacteria; phylum Bacillota; class Clostridia; order Oscillospirales; family SIG627; genus SIG685. The sequence goes on along the minus strand of JAFTEP010000179.1, from coordinate 13,473 downwards.
CGGACGCGGGGAGAGACGAATAGAATTTTTTAAGTCTCGCGCGGGCGGCGCGGACGCTCTCGTAAAACGCGGGAGAATAAATATCCCGAGTGTCGAGAAGGTTTATAGCGCCGTTTAGTTCTTTCAAAATAGCGGCGTACTCCGGCGAGCGGCAGTCGGTCTGATCCGCGGTCCGGAGCGGGACGAGGAGGTCGAAATACAGCCCCTCAAGCTCTTCGTCGACCTCTTCGAGCGAGATATAAAGGCTCAGAAGACCGTCCACGTCCGTGCCGGTGTAGGCGTATAGCGCGAAGCTGTGCCTGCCGGGATCATTCAGCACGGCAGTCTCGTGATTGACGTCCATTCCCTGAACGGTCCTGCCGTCGATATAGAGGATAAACTGCGGATTCGAGGCGTCCCAGCCGCGTCTGTCCGTCTTCACGCGAAGCTCCGTCCTCGCGCCTTCCCCGGGATCGGGAACGTCGGCGTCAAACAAAAACCAGGCGTGAGAATCTCTCTTCCCGCCCCAGCGGCCGTCCGGTGGAAAAGGCGAAAAAGTGCCGTCGGGGACGGGGATTTTCGTTCCCGACTTGTAATCGCAGGGCTTGTAAGAAAGGTTTTCTATATTCCCGGCGGGCTTTCTCAGCCTGCCTTTGAGCTCCTTTAACAACGCTTCAACGCGCTGCTGCAATTCGTTTCTGTCGTGTCCGAGCGATTCGAGATTGTTTCTCATGATCGGGTTTCCTTTCTGTCAAGCGAAGCCGCCAAGCGAAGCCGCGAAGGCCGCCGCCGAAGGCGTATACGATAGATTTTCGTCAAATCCACGGGTCTCCCGCGGATTTGACACCTTCAAACCGAGCGACAGCGAGTCCGCGCGCCGAGGGGAGGAAAACACACAAAGTGTGTTTGACGGCGATAAGCGCGCGAAGACCACTTGTAAGGCGTCAGCCTTACAAGTGAGAGCGAAGCGATAGTTCGTTTCTGTCATGTCCGAGCGAGTCGAGATTGTTTTTCATGATTTAGTTTCCTTTCCATCAAGCGAAGCCGCGAAGTCAGCCGCCAAAGGCGGATAAGAAAATACGATAGATTTTCGTCAAATCCACGGGTCTCCCGCGGATTTGACACCTTCAAAACGAGCGACAGCGAGTCCGCGCGCCGAGGGGAGGAAAACACACAAAGTGTGTTTGACGGCGATAAGCGCGCGAAGACCACTTGTAAGGCGTCAGCCTTACAAGTGAGAGCGAAGCGACAGTTCGTTCAGAGCTCCAGCCTGAAAGAATTGTCTCCCTCTTTGAGGTCGTATTCCGCGCCGCCGTAAACGAGCTTCGCCGGGACGCAGCCGGGAACGGAAATCTCGATCCTGACCTCTTTGTCCCTCACTTTCCAGCCGACCGAGACCTCGCCCTTCGGGGTCATGCGGCGCCCTTTAGCGTAGCCGAGCGAGGGCACGATCTTCGGGGCGATGACGATCTTTTCAAAGCCCGCCGAGCCCTCCGGCTGACCTATCCCGAGGATCTGATCGAACAGGAGCGCCGTGACCGCGCCGAACATCGGGTGATCGTGCGAGCGGTCCCTCAGAGAGCCCGGGAAATATTCCCAGAGCGTCGTCGCGCCGCGGCTGAACATAGCCGCGAAAGAATGTTCTCCCTCGCTCGTCAGAAGAGACGCCGCGACGAGAGGATGACCGCGCTCGAACAGGATGCGCGTGACGATCTCCGTTCCGAAGATGCCCGTGTCGTATTCGCCGAGGCCGGAGTATTTCTCGGCGAGAGCCGCGAGAGTTTTTTCGTTCCCGAGCCCTATGTCGAGCGCGAAGGCGTCCGCGCCCTGAGCGCCGCCCAGAAAGCTCGAGGTGTATACGTCCCAGTACGCCGCCTTTATCGCGGCGGAGCGTTCGGCGATCCTTTCTTCGATGAGCGCTCGGTCGCATTCAAAGCCCGTCGCGTCGCTGAACGACAGGATCCTCTGCAGAGAGCGGACGTAGAAATAGTTGTTGACGAAAGCCGGATTGATCTCGATTTTTTTCGGGGTGCACCAGTCGCCGAGGCACCACTCGCCCTCTCTGTCGCTCGTCACGAGCCCGAACTCGGAGTGAGCCTCGAGATACAAGAAATATTTCATCATCTGCGGATAAAGCCTTTTGAAGGGCTCCGGGTCGCCGTAAGCGAGCCAGAACTGATAGGGCACCTCGACTATCGCGCAGCCCCAGCCGCCGGGACCGCCGCCGCTCCTGATGTACGGCGCGGTGTACTGGACGTGCCCGGAAAGAGAGTCCTGGCAGTCGGAGATGTCGTCGATCCACTTTCTGTAGAATGCTTTGGCGTCGAGAACGGTCATCACGGAGCGGCAGCAGCCCTGACCGTCGCCGGTGTAGCCGCGCCTTTCGATGTGAGGGCAGTCGGAGGGGATGCCGCCGTGCATATTGGCAAGCTGCGTGTTTATAAAAACCGAATAGAGCTTATTGAGCGTTTCACTGCCGCTTTCAAACGAGGACGTCACCTTCACGTCGGAGCGGATATATTCCACTTTTTCGACTTCCGCGGACGAGGTGAGGCTGAAATACCTGAACCCGTACCAGCCGAATTGCGGCGTCACGGTCCTGCCGGAGCCGTCCGACACGACCGAAAAGACCTGTCTGTGATTGAACGCCGGGTGCGGGAGAAGATCCTCGTTCAGTTCCTCCGAGAAGACCGCACGGACAGTTTCTCCCTTTGTCAAGGGGAGCTTTATCACCGGGCGCCCGGAAAGGTTTTTGCGGCAGTCGTAGACCTTCACGCCGTCCCTCTCGCAGACGGGAACGGGATAAATGATCTCAGCCGCTTTGTCCGCGGGGCAGTCCGTCTCAAGATATTCCGTTTCAAGAGGCTTCGCCTCGACGGCGCGGGGAAAAGATGCGTCGGGCAGATCGGCGCCGAAGACCGCAAAATCAAAATCCGTCAGATCCTGCGTTTCACAGCGCTCCATGCGGTACTCTTTGATGAAACTTTCCGCAAAACGGTCGTCGGTCGAGGAGACGGCGTCCCTTCCGGGAAGAGCGATCCTCCAGATCGCCTTCGCGGAGCCGAAATAAGAGTTTTTATAGGTGTACCAGCCGCCGCCGTAGTGGAGCGCGAGAACGTTGTCGCCGTCGCGCAGAAGCGGGGAGATATCAAATGACGGAACGTAGATCCTGTGCCCGGTGAGGACTTCGCCCGAGGGCTCGGGGCGCGCTTCGTAGTCGCTCGAAAGCGGCAGAAAGCTGTCGGGGTTTAATAAGACGCCGTTGATATAGGCTCTGAACCAGCCGAGACCGAGGACGAAAAGAGTCGCCTTCTCGCCCTTTTTGGCTTCAAAGTGACCCCGGAGGATCGCAAAATCCGGCTCCGCGCCGTCCTTTTCGGGCGCCTTGACCCATACGGCGTTCTTGAAAAAATCGCTCTGTTTCATTTTTTCTCCTAAATACAATTCAGCTGAAATATACGTCGTCTCTCAGGGCGGCGTATTTCAAAAGCGCTTCAAATCCGGCGTCCGCATCCCAGAGCATCTCGGAAAAAAGAGCGACCGCGAAGGGGATCCCTTCCTCGAAAAGCCCGTCCTCGACGAGCGCTGTGACGCTGAGCGAGCCGTTTTTTATCCGGTTCATCAGCGAGATCATTTCGAGCGCTTTTTTTCCGTAGACCATCCAGTTCGCCTGGAAATATCTCCACACCCTGCTTCTTTCAAGAAGCATTTTTCTTTGTTTTTCGCCGGAGGCGGCGCCTATTATCACGGGACCGTCGAGGTGACTGAACTTCTGCCAGTCGAGCTTCGTGAAGCCTTTTGTCACGACGCCGAAACGGTCGTCTGCTCCTCTGAGGACGGCGATCCGGCTGACAAAATCTTCTGTCTGCGAAAAGGAGGAGAGGTCGTCGGGCAGATACGAGAACGGGAACGAGCCGCAGTCCTCCCAAACGATCTTTATGCTTCTGTCGACCCGGGCGATGACGTCTGAGCGGTCTTTGACCGAGCGGGCGTGGAGGCCGAACTCTATATTCATCCCGGGGTGTTTTTCAAAAAACATCCCGGCGGTGCGGTTCACGAACTCCGTCACCGTCTCCGCGACGTTGACTCCGCCGATGTTGTCGGAGTCTATCTCCGTGAAGGACTGGAAATAGAAGCCGTCCGGGGCGATCCCGGTATATTCTCTCTCAAACCTTTCCAATATTTCGCCGGAGGTATTGACGATGCTTCTTAAGTCGAGCTTATGAATGTTGACGTCCCAGCCCCAGGGGAAGCCCCAAACGAGCTTTATCCCGCAGGCGCGTGCGTATTCGAGCATTTCCCGGGCGTTGAGAGGGGCGTGATCGTTCCAGACGATGAGCTTGTTCATTTTTAAGAGGACCATATTGTCCATAAAGTTCCGGTAATCGTAAATAACGTGCCCCCAGGTCCAGATCCCGCGTTCGGCGACGTCCGGCGCGGAGCTGAAAACGGCGTCGGGAAGCGGCTTGGAAAAGGGATCGACGCGGTAGTGCACAACGTCTCCGGGAAACTCGAGCGAGGTAAGACAGCGCGCGAAGAAATCGACGCAGCCGTAAAGAACGCCGGGATCGTCGAAGCCGTCGATGTAGACGTTCCCGCCGCTGATCTCGAGAGCGTATCCTCCGCTTTTTTGCGGCACGATAAGATTTCTTCGGGCGACCGAAGGGTTCTGCTCGGCTCTTCCTATAAAAAAGAGTGTGCAGTCCTCGGGCTCAGATCCGCAGGGCAGACACGCAGGGAACTCCCCCGTGTGATCGCACAGACGGCGGCTTAAGACTTCCAGCGCCTTTTTGATGACGGGTGAGAGATCTTTCGGATGTATCAGTGCAAATTTCATACGGCGTCATTCTCCTTTTCAATAGATCAGCTTCACTTCTCCCGTAAGTCCCATCGGGAGGATGGGCATATATCTCGAGAAATCGTCCCTCTCGCGGTAGACCGGGTTGGTGACGACCTCGATCCCGATGCGGTTTGAGCCCTCGCGGACCGCGCCGCCGATTTCGAAGACGTAGGGCGGAGCGATCTTCGCGCCGAGTGATGATCCGTTGAGCTTTACGTCCGCGGTCTCTCCGACGTAGCCGAGGTCGATAAAGCGCGGAAGAGCGCCGGAGATCTCAAATTCAGCCGAGTAGAACAGCTTGCCGGAAAATCGGGTCAGTCCGCCCCTCGCGGCGAGATTAGTCAGTTTTCCCGCGGTGAAGACGGGTCTTCTCACGCCGTCCTCGACGCTCTGTGCGTCGCAGTCCCAGAGAAGATCGAGGGCTTTCTCTTCGCCTCTGTACCACTCCCTGAACTCCGGCAGACCCGAAACGTCCTCTCCCGCGACCCAGATCGCGCTCTCTCCCGGCACGAGGTGCAGCGCCGCGTCGAACTTTTTGAAGTATGCGTTGCTCCACGCGTCGTAGACGGCGATATCTCCCGAGATCCCCTCGACCGCCGTGCAGACGGTCTCTTCGGAGTCGTTTTTGAACATATAGACGTCCAAAGCGTCCCTTTTGACGTGGTAAACGCGGACGTATTTTTCATCGGTGGAAAGTTTTATATCCGTTCCGAAAGAAGCGCGGAAGAAGTCTCCGAGCTCGTCGAGCGGAGTCTGCATAGCAAGGGACGCGATCCCGGTCTTTTTGCCGTCGGAAGTCTTTTTCGGGACGTCGCCGGCAAAGACGATCTTCGCCCCGGCTTTGGCGAGCCAAACGAGCTTTTCGTCGAGGGCGGAGGTGATATATTCGCAGCCCGGCAGAACGAGAGCCCTGTAGGTGTTGCCGTTGAGGACGAGCTTTCCGTCGTTATATTCGGTGATGAGCGCGTAGTCCTGGGAAATGAAATCGAAATCTATCTGCGCCTGGGTGAGCCGCTTTGAGACGTCGAAGTACAAGAGCGTCTTCCCGCCGCTCCATTCGGACTCGGCGTTGTAGTAGACGAGGGCGTCGGCGACGTGCGCCGAGCCGTCGAGCGCGTGGATCACCCTCTGCATATATCTCATCAGCTCCCCGAAGAGAGTAAACTGCGGGTTCATCCCGCGGCACCAGAAATGCGGCGGGCAGTCGCGGTCGGGATATTTGGGTGTGAAGGCGTGAGGAACGTAGCGGTTGATGCCGGAGGCGAGGAAGTGATCGGCGAGCTTTTTCATGAAGGGCAGACCCTCAGCGAAGCCGTAGGCGCCGAAGATCTCGCACATCGCGCGGTTTTTCATCTTGGGATTTATGTGGCTGTGGGAGGCGGCGAGCTTCGCGAGAGCGTAGACAAAAAACGTCGGGTCGGCGATGCGGTCGTAGATGCGCGCGGTGTGCATCATTTCGTTCTGCCCGGGCATCACCTGATGCAAAACGACGTCGATCCCCGCCATATCCTCGGCGTCGAGCGCGCGAAAGTAGTTCCCGGCGGAATGTCCGAGGTGCATAGAGGCGTTCATGTCCTCGATGATGTGCCCGATATACATCACGCCGTGAGCGTTGCTCCAGCCTGCGAGCTTTTCGGTGAAGTTTTCGGCGTACATCCGGGTGACGACGTCCATATACGCGACTCTGACGGCGGCGGTCTTCTCGCCGACGTTCCACCACAGACCCGGCGCGAGACGCCACACCTCGTCCTCGCCGACGCCGAGCTTTGCGGCTATTTCGGGTATCAGCGAATCGCAGTAGGGCAGAAGCTTCGCCTTGCCGATCGAGCAGAAATAGGAGCCGATCTCCTGGTTGAAGCCCGGCTCGTCGGAGAAGAAGCCGACGAGAGTGTTGCCGAAATACTCTTTGAAATGATCGTAATGCGGCTGATATATCTCGCTTATCATGACGTCGGTCGCCTCGGGGTTGAGCATATCGACGTAGTGGGGTCTCGCGCCCTTGCCGATCGAGAAGACGATAAAGAACACTCTCCACATACCCTCCGGCACGTCGAAGCGCACGAGCGAGTCCTCGTAGGTCGGGGTGAGATCGATCCCCTCGCCGTCGCAGTCGAGACCCTCGCCGGTGCGCTTGTACGCCACGGCTCTGAGCAGCCTGTCGCCGTCGTTGGTATAGAAATCGGTCAAAAGGGCGAGATCTTTTCTCGGACCCATGACGTCCACGACCTCGGTGCGAAAATGCCTCTGCTTCAGGTGCGGATACTTTTTCTCCATCGCGTTGTTGGCGTATCCGGTCGGGAAGTGCTTGTCGTCGAGGAGCCAGACCTTCATGCCCGTTTCTTTTGCTTTTTTCAGGATAAAGCCAAAGTCGAGCCACCACTTGTCCTCGCAGAACTGTTCGTGGGTGCGGCTCTCGACGCAGAAGCTCTTTATCCCGCACTTTCTTATCGCTTCCATTTCCTCGAGAAGGACCTGATGCTCCTCCCCGTGCTGCCAGAAAAACGGCAGGATATAATCAAACTCTTTGTTTTCAAGACATTCTTTTATTTTCGCGTCCATAGGAAAACCTCCGCTTTTTTCTAAAGACCATTATACACATTTATTCGCTTCAAGGCAAGGCGATTGACAAATCTTTTGGAAAAAGTTAAAATAAATATACAGGCTTTGTTTATCGTGAAAAGAAAGGGGAAATACATGGTCTTCGTCATAGCCGCCGCCGTCATCGTCCTTGCGGCGCTGTCGCTTTCATATTACGTCTATTATCTTGCTTTCAAGCCGCGAAAAGACCGCGGGAAGACCTCGGAGCCGCTCGCTCTCCCGGGCTGCGCGAGGTTCGCCGACAGATCGAGGGAGCTGATAAAGGCGTCGATCGCGCTCGGATACGAGACGGTGAGCGTGAAGTCCTTCGACGGGCTCACGCTTCGGGGCAGATACAGAGAAATAAAAAAGGGCGCGCCTCTGCACCTGCAGTTCCACGGCTACCGCTCGTACGCGCCGCGGGACTTTTCGGGAAACACCGTGCTTGCCGAAAAACTCGGCTTCAACACGCTCTCGGTCGACCAGAGGGCGCACGGTGACAGCGAGGGGAGAGCGATATGTTTCGGCGTCAAAGAAAGATACGACGTCGTGACCTGGGCAAGATACGCCGCCGGGCGCTTTGACTGCCCGATCTTTATCTCGGGCATAAGCATGGGCGGCGCGACGGTGCTGATGGCGAGCGATCTCGAACTTCCCGACAAGGTCGTCGGGATCATCGCGGACTGCCCCTACTCCTCGCCCAAGCTGATAATCAAAAAGGTCGCGCGGGATATGGGGCTTCCCGCGGATCTCTGCTGGCCCTTTGCGTGGCTCGGAGCGCTTATCTTCGGCGGCTTTGTGATGAAAGATTCCGTCACGGCGCTGAGCTCCATCAAAAACTCCCGCCTACCCGTCCTTCTGATCCACGGCGACGCGGACAGCTTCGTCCCTTCAAAAATGAGCCTCGATCTCAAGGCGGCGGGAGGAGAAAAAGTGCGCCTCGAACTGTTTGCCGGCGCGGATCACGGCGTGAGCTTTCTTTCGGACGAAAAAAGATACGAAAAACTCCTGCTCGATTTCTGCGGCGAGTTGCTCGATTCCGTCTGAAACGCCAAAAGGGACGTCAAAAAAGCCCCGCCGGAAGAAGTCCGGCGGGACGGCGCGAAATATTCAGAATCTGAACGCCGCTTTGATGAAATTGCCCTCGTGGGTCTCCATCATTTCGCTGACGCGGTCGAAGTCCTTCACGTCGTAGATCTTCGTGACGCCCGTGAACTTCCAGATCCCGCGCGCCAGAAGGTCTATGCACCTCTGACAGAGGCTCGCTTCGTAGGAAATGCGCCTCTCGTGGCAGTTTATTATGCTTATCGCCTTGTAATTCCAGAGCATGAAGTCGACGCACCTCTTAGAGTCGTGGTGATAGCCGCCGACCCCGAGCCTCCCGTGAGCCTTGACGAGAGCGCCCGCGAGCGCGAGTCCGTCCTCCGTGCCCGAAAACTCCATGACCGTGGGGATCCCGAGCGCGAAGAGCTCCGCGTTCGTGCCGCTTCTGGTGAGGTCGGGATTGTCGATCGTGGAAAAATCAGAGATGTACTTTTTCGGGAGCTCTTCGGGCAGATAGGTCTCGGTCGCGCCGAAACGCCTCGCGTTTTCGAGCGCCTCGGGCCTTTTGTCGACCGCGATTATATCGCCGTAGCCCATCGCTTTGAACAGCGAGACGGTCCCGAGCCCCATATAGCCGCAGCCGACGACCGCCGCCCGATCCCCGAGGAGAGCGGGAGGCAGCTTCGCCGCCGCGGAAAGAAGGCAGGCGAGCGGCTCCGCGATCGCGTCCCCGTCGGCGAGACCGTCCGGGATCAGAACGAGCCTTTCGGCTTTGACGGCGATATACTCTTTATATCCTCCGCCGCCGAGCCCGGTGACCCTGTCGCCCGGTCTGAAGCCCGCGACGTTTTTGCCGAGCTTCTCGACGGTCCCCGTCCATTCGTGTCCCAGTCCGCGCCCCGGATCCGAGCCCGTGTCCCATCTGTGCCACTCCGAGCGGCACATCCCGGTGAGAGTGACCCTCACGAGGACCTCGTTGTCTTTGATTTCGGGCACTTCGGCCTCGATGATCTTTGTTTTGCGCGGTCCGTCGATAATAAGCTTCTTCATCGTTTCCGGCATTTTTTCTTACCTCCGAGCAAAATAGTATGATCTGATTATATACCCCGGCGAAAAAAACCGTTATGATTAAAACGACCGCTGCTTGCACAAAAACGACTTTTTTTAAATAATCCGCGAAAAAAACGGGAGAAAAGATATGCCTCTGATATACGCGGGGCGCTCGAACGGCGTCCTGAAAAACTGCGGCGCGCACCGCCACAGAAACTATTTCGAGATCACTCTCAACTGCGAGGGGAGCGGCGTCGAATACGTCGACGGGAAGGAATATCCCTTCTTCCCCGGTTCGATCCACGTCATACCGCCGGACGCCGTGCACTACAAGATCTCAGACGGAGGCTTCGCGGACGTCTATTTTACCTTTTCCGACGCGCCGGGCTTTTTTTCGGGGACGATGATCTCACAGGACGACGAAGAAAAGAACGTCGAAAAGATCATGTCGCTTTTAGCCTCGCGCTATCTTTCTTCAAAGCCCGGCGATCCCATGCCCGAAGAGCTGTTCCGGCTCGCGATCCGCCTCATATCGGAGCGCTTCGGTCCCGAGGCGGCGGATCCGCTCGCGGAGAAAGTCGCCTGCAGACTGCGCGCGTCGTTCGCCGACCCGGAAACGGATATAACAGAAATCCTCTCGGGCTTCGGCTACTCTGCGGACCACGTTCGCAGAAGATTTGCCGCCGCGTATAAAACTTCGCCTCAGCAGTATCTCATCTCCCTGCGCGTGGAGTGCGCAAAGCACCTTCTCTCGCTGCGTCCCAAGACTTTTATGTCTGTCTCCCAGATCGGCGAGACCTGCGGCTTTCTCGATCCGGTGTATTTTTCCCGCGCCTTCAAAAAGCTCGTCGGCGTCCCGCCGTCAGAATATCCGCTCTGAACCCTACCGCGCGGCCGGGGCGTTTCTCTTCCCGGCGTAGGTCGCCAGATGCTCCGCGAGGTCCCTCTCCTCCGGCGCTGATTCGAGGTTGAACGGCGCGAACTGCTTTGCCCTTTCAATAAGCGTCATCCTCGGACGCGGCTCCGCGAAGCCCCTCGCGAATCTTTCCGTCTTTCTCTGTACGTTCATTTTTTCTCCTTTTTTATTTTCTTTTTATCACTTTGTTATCCCCGGTGGCCGCCGATCTGCAAATTCCTCTGCAGGGCGGTCGCCTCGCTTTTCAGATCCATCGCGTTGAAGATCGAATTTTTCCCGAACCGCGCCTTTATTGCCGACACGGCTCCCTGGACCCTCAGATCGCGTCTGTCGTTTTCGGAATCGAACAGACTGAGCTGTCTGCCCGCGTCCCCGGCGACCCCTCCGCAGCAGATATTTATCTGCCTGATGGGAAGATCCGGGGACGTTATGTTTTCGTAGAGCCTCATCACTTCGGGCATCCAGCGCTTAGAAGAGTTTCCTGCCTCCCCGAGCTTCACCGTCCCGTGAGCCGGGGAAAGGGCGAGAGAGCGGGAATAGGACACCGTCAGCGATACGTTCCGGCAGGTCTTCCCCGCCGCAAAGAGCTGCAGGCACAGACCGTTGAGCATCTCCGCGACGATCACCCTCGCCTCCGAAAAGCTGTAGTCGCGCATCAGGATCTGTCCCGAGGAAAGGCTTGAACTCTTCGAGCGGTACGCCTTTATGTGGCGGATCTCCACCGGCTCTATGCCGTTCGCGTGGTCTATCAGAAGCTGGGCGTTCACTCCGAACGCTCTGTAGAGAAGATCTTCGTCGCAGACCGCCACGTCCCGCATCGTGAACAGTCCCATCGACTGCAGACTGCGCTCCGTGTTGGGGCCTATCTGCCAGAAATCCGTCAGCGGTCTGTGCCGCCAGAGCTGTTTTATATATTCCTCCCTCGTCAGCACGCCCATGAAGTCCGCCGAGTGCTTGGCGGTTATGTCGAGGGCGATCTTCGCAAGATAGAGGTTCGAGCCGACTCCGCACGCCGCGACGAGCCCGGTCCTTTTCTTTATCCCCTCGACGATCATCCTGCCGATCGTAACGGCGTCCGCGCCGTAGTATCTGAAATAGGGTCCGGTGTCCAGAAACGCCTCGTCCACCGAATAAACGTGGGTGTCGTCGGCACAAATGAATTCACCGAACACCGCGCACACCCGCGCGGAATACTCCATGTAGAGCCTCATCCGCGGAGGCGCTTTTATATAGGATATATTCTCCGGGATCTCGTAGACCCGGCAGCGGTTCCTGACGCCGAGCTTCTTCATTGCGGGGGAGACCGCGAGGCATATCGTCCCGCCGCCTCTTTCGGGATCTGCCACGACCAGCCTCGCCTTCATCGGATCGAGCCCTCTCTCGACGCATTCGACCGACGCGTAGAAGGATTTCAGGTCTATGCACAGATACCTCGGCGTTTCGTCCTCTGCGTTCCCGGAGCGTTCGCCGCCGGATTTTTCTTTGTTTTCCATTTATCGTGCCGCCTTTTACGAAAATTCGTACCGTACGGCTATTCTACCACAAGTCTTCACGAAAGTAAAGAGGTTTTTGAAAAATAATTACGATTTTTAGTATCTATTCCGTAAAAACGCGAAAAGTCATAAGAAGCGCCCCGTAAAGCGCGAGAGACCGACGGGCGTCCCGGAAGAAAAATGACCGCCGCGGTCTATCCGCGGCGGTCGGGTCATGGATATAATTTTCTTTACTGAGCGGCGGCGGCTGAAGCGTCGGCTTTGGACTGAGCGACCGACGCGTCGACCGATCCGATGACGCTGTAGGCGATGGAATCTTCCGCGCGGGAGGCGTTGACGCTCGAGTTGAAGGCCTCTCTGTCGGAAATGAAGTCGAAGTCGTTGGCGGTGGGACGGATCTTGGCGCTGACTTCCACGAGTCTTCTGCAGCAGTCGGTGTGCTTGGATCCGAACTCCGAAACGAACGCGTCGGGATCGATATCGGCGATCCCCTCGAGGAGAGCGTTGATGTCCTTGGCGATATCGCCGAGCTCCGCGTTCACGCTCTCGAGGCCCTGGCAGAGGAAGATGTATTTGTCATGGATGTACTCGGAAAGCTTGTCGAACGCCTTCTGCTCTTCCTCGGTCAGTTCGGGATCGAAGCCGATGTAGGCGTTGATCTTGGCGACCTTTGAGAGTTCGAGCGCGTTCTTGACGTATTCGGCGCCCATCTCCTCGGGGATGTATCCGATGAAGGTGTTGCCGGTGCCGTAGAAGTCCATGGTGTAGTCGTCGGAAAGCTTCGAGATGGTGACGCCGTCCTCGTTGAGGCTGTAGTGGACCTCGGGGATACCGTACTGCAGGAGGTTTTTAAGCTCCGGCTCGGTGGTCATCATCTTGAGGATCTCCATGCACCTGTCGGGGAGCCTGGAGTTGACGGAAATGCCGTAGAAGGTCTTGAGGCTGTTCTCGGTCGTGTACTCGGGGGACCTGTGGATAACGACCTCGAAGCCCTCCTCCTCCCACTTGGGGATGTCGTAGTAGCTTCCTTCGCGGACGGTCATGAACCAGTCGGCCTCGTCGTCGCCGGGGACCGGCGCGAGGAGGACGTCGTTCTCGGCATCCTCGGGATAGGGTCCGCGCAGAGTGAAGTAGCCCGCGTATCTCCATTCGCTCATGAGCTCGAAATGATCCTTCGCCTGAGCGGTCCTGAAGCCGTAGCCGGGGACGGCGTGGGCGAGCCATTCGATCTCGGAGTTGTCGGCGCCGATGATGGAATACTCGTGACCGTAGAAGTCGACCTCGGCGATAGTGGTGACCGGCTTTTCGACGGGCTTGATGCCGGGCTCGTTCTCCTTGATGACCTTAAGGATCTCGGTGACGTCCCTGAGTCTGACGACGTTCGAAAGGTCGATGTTGTACTTTTCGATATACTCCTTCTTGAAGAGCATGAAGCTGCCCTCCGGAGTCAGAAGGGAGTTGGTCGGGATCGCGTAGGTGGTCCCGTCTCCGGCGTTCGCCACGCCCGTGAGGACGGCGGGCTGGATTTAGTCGGGCAGGATCGTGAAGTTTTCGGTGTGGTACTTGTCGAGCGG
>JAFTEP010000178.1 GCA_017453605.1 Clostridia bacterium | reverse complement strand
CATTGCGCGCGCTCCCGCCATCGAGGCTCCGATCGCGGTCTCGGCGGCGACTTTTTCGTTGGGCGCCCACTCGGCGTAGACTTTTTCGTCGAGTTTTACTATAGATTCGGTGATCTCGGTGCTCGGAGTGCCCGGATACGAGCTCACCACTCTCACTCCCGCCTCGAGCGCGCCCTGCGCGACGGCGGTGTTTCCCAGAAGAAGTTTTTTCATTTTCCGATCTTTCTTTTATGGTTTATTTGATTTCGTTTTGCATGGCGACGACTCGGTCGGCGCCGTAAAGCTTCCTGAGCTTGGGCTTCTCGATCTTTCCGGTCGGGTTTCTCGGCACGTCTGCGAAGATGTATCTGCGCGGACGCTTGTATCTCGGAAGCTCCATGCAGAATTCCGAGAGTTCCTCTTCGCTCAGAGTTTCGCCCTGCTTGACCTGCACTATCGCGGCGGCGATCTCGCCGAGCCTCGGGTCGGGAAGTCCTATGACCGCGGCGTCGCTTATCTTGGAGTTCTTTCTTAAAAAGTTCTCGATCTGGACGGGATAGATGTTCTCGCCGCCGGAGATGATGACGTCCTTTTTGCGGTCGACGAGCCAGATGAAGCCCTCTTCGTCCTCCTCCGCCATATCGCCGGTGTAGAGCCAGCCGTCCTTCAGGACCTCCGCCGTTGCCTTTTTGTCCTTGTAGTATTCCTTCATCACGCCGGGACCCTTGACGGCAAGCTCGCCGACGGTCCCTTTGGACACTTCGTTTTTGTTCTCGTCCACGATCTTCACCTGCCAGCCGAAGCCCGCCTTTCCGATCGCGCCGACTTTGTCGATGTTCTCTACTCCCAGATGCACGCAGCCCGGTCCGATGGATTCGCTGAGCCCGTAGTTGGTGTCGTATTCGTGGTTCGGGAAGCGCTCCTTCCAGCGCTTTATCAGGCTCGGAGGCACCGGCTGAGCGCCGATGTGCATGAGCCTCCACCCAGAGAGGTCGTAGTCTTTGAGGTCGACTTCTCCTCTGTCTATCGCGTCGAGGATGTCCTGAGCCCAGGGCACGAGGAGCCACACTATCGTGCACTTCTGCTCGCTGACGGTCTTGAGGATCCATTCGGGCTTCACGCCCTTCAACAGCACCGCTTTCCCGCCGACAAGAAAGCTTCCGAACCAGTGCATCTTCGCGCCGGTATGATATAGCGGCGGTATGCACAAAAACACGTCGTCCTTCGTCTGCGAGTGGTGCGCCTGCTCTGTGAGGCAGGAATGGACGAGAGACCTGTGAGGATGGACTATCGCCTTCGGGAAGCCCGTCGTGCCGGACGAGAAGTAGATCGCCGCGTCGTCGTCGTCCGTGAGGGGCACGTTTGGCGCCTTGGCGGAGCAGAAGCCCGTCATCTTCTCGAATTCGTCCGCAAAATCCGGGCAGTTCTCGCCGACGTAGAAAACGTGGCGCAATTTCTTCATCCCGCCGATGATCTCGCCGACTCTGTCGATGAATTCCTCGCCGAAAATGAGTCCCGACGAATCTGAAAGCTCCAGGCAGTAGCGGATCTCCTCGGAGGTGTATCTGAAATTGAGCGGCACGGCCATCGCGCCCGCCTTGAGGATGCCGAAGTAAATGGGAAGCCATTCGATGCAGTTCGTGAGAAGGATCGCGATCTTGTCGCCCTTTTTCACTCCGCGCGCCAGAAGCAGGTTTGCAAGGCGGTTAGCCCTCTTGTCGAAGGTCCCCCAGGTCAGTTCTCTTTTGTATCTCTTTCCGGGCGAGGTCTCGATCAGAGAAAATTCGCGCCAGGTCAGATGTGGCGTATCGGGCACTTTGGGGTTTATCTCCACCAACGCCGTATCTTCCGCGAAGAGCTTCGCGTTCTTTTCAAGTATTTCGGTTATCGGCATCAGTCGTTCTCCTTTTCGGGCTTGAATATAGAGTCTATCCTTTCGGATTCTTTTTCGGAGTTTTTGGTGAAGAGGCTTATGACGGGCACCGAGACGGCGCTGACCGCCATCGAGATCACGCCGAGCTCGGGCGCGACCGCTATCGCGGACTTGAAGCCCGAGGTGAGCGAGATCACGATCGTCGGGACTGCGATCGCCGCGAACGAGAGCCCCATACCGAGCGCGACGGCGAGTTTGGTCACGCGCTTGGAGAACAGACCCCAGAGGTACGGACCGATGAAGCAGCCGGCGACGACGCTGTCAGCGGGATTCTTCGCTACATGTACAGTGATGCCTGTCTCCTTCTCAATCAGCTCCTTCATTCCTTTGAGCTGCGCCAGTCCGCCGGTGAGCGTGATGCCGTCCATCTGGATATCGCCGAGCAGTT
>JAFTEP010000177.1 GCA_017453605.1 Clostridia bacterium | reverse complement strand
CCGTACAACGAACAGATCTTCAAGAAGGCCGACGTCGCGCTCTACAAGACAAAAGCCGACAGGACGGTCAAATTCAATTTCTACGAGGAATGAGCGCTCTGCGAAGCCCCGGAAGGCCCGCAGAGATCAAAGGCGCCCGATCCCGGGCGCCGTCAGCAATATCTATACAAATAATAACGCATAAAAAGTCTGCGTTTATGACAAAAACCGTCATAAACGCAGACGTGTTTTTTTGCTCGGTCAAGCGTTATTTCGTGTTTTCGTTGCGCAGTATTCCCGTTTTTGATCGAGTGATTTTTCGGCTTTTCGCCGAACGTTTTTATTGCGGGATCACGCGGAAGTCCCACGAGAACTCACCGAGCGGCAGTTCGTATTCCTTTTCGGGCTCGGGTCCGCAGGAGAGGGAGCCGAGACCGCGCTGACGGTGATCGATATACAGATACTTTTTGTCGGATCTTTCGAGTTCGTCCCTGTGCCTTGCGTCCGTGAGACTGTCGAGGGTGAAAGCGTGGACTGAGAACGAGAACTTTCCTTCGATCCCGAGCGCAAGATCCCCGCCCGAAATCTTCAGCCGGCGGCAGTCTTCGCGGTTCCCGGTCTCCTGCGGGACGTCGTAGAGAAAGTTCATTTTGCCGATCTCTTTTTCGTAAAGCCCGACGGGAGCCGAAGCCTTTCTGTCGGGGTAGCTGTCGCCGGGTCCTCTTCCGAGCCATTCGCATCTGACGTAATCGCCCGGGAGCTCGAACGAGACGCCGATCCTCGGGAGGACGTCGGGCTGCTTGATCCCGAAGGGCGAGAGCGACACCGACACGTCGCACACGCCGCCCGCTCCGATACGGGTGACGACCTTCGCGTCGAAGCCCCAGAACAGGCAGAAGGGGATGAATTTCCCCTCGGCTTCAAACACGGCGCGGTCGGGCAAGTCTTTAAGGCGCGTTTTGCGCGGATAGAATTTCATCGTCCTTAAAAGCTTCTTCTGCCAGTCCCCGGCGTGGCGCGGAGCAAAGCCGGTTATCCCGTCGTTGTCCGTCGGCGCGCGGTGACAGTTGAGGCGCATCGGCGCGTCGAAGAGCGTCCTGCCGTTCTTGACGATCTTTTTTAATACGCCGTCCTTTATTTCGACCGCAAAATCCTTTCCCTCGACGCTCAGGACGCCGTCGGCTTCCCGGACTTCGTGATCGAACGCGCCTTGCAAAAGAAATTCAGGCGAGGGATCGGCGAGGATCTTCTGTTTGTGCGCGATCTTTTCGTCACCTTTGAAAAACTCGCAGTCGCAGGTCACGATCCCTTCGGGCCCCTCGGTTTCAAGCGGCAGGGAAAAGCTTCTCGCGCCTCGCGCCGGGATCCCGTCCAAAGGGATCTCGCCCGCTCTTTTTGTCACGCCGTCTTCTTTGAGCGCCCAGCGCATCACGAAGCCGTCGAGCGGCAGAAAATCGTAGGTGTTCTTTACACAAACGCCGCCGTTTTCCCACTTGACCCAAACGGGCGCGCTGACTTCTCTGAGCTCGTCCCAGGACGGCTTCGGCGAGCCGTCGCTCGTGTGGTATCCGTCGAGAGTGAAGTTTGACCAGTGGTAGACGTCGGGAAAGTCGCCGCCGTAGAGATAGCGGTCCTTGCCGTCTTTTCCCCTCACCCAAAAGCCGTGGCTCTTGTATTCCCACACGTTGCCGCCGCAGCAGTGGTCGTGTTCGTAGATCCAGTTCCAGATATCCTCAAGCCCGCCCGGGCTGTTGCCCATCGCGTGGGCGTATTCGACGATCAGAAGCGGCTTTCCCGCGTCAAGAGAGCTGTCGAGAAGGGTCTGCATCGCCATGTATCCCGTCTGTTTAAACGTCCCGGCGTCGATCCCGTCAAGCTCGGTGTCGCTCCTTATCGGCTTTTTCACTTTCTGCGCGGCGAGCCATTCGGCGCATCTGCGGTGATTTTCGCCCTTGCCGCACTCATTGCCGAGCGAGCGGATATTGACGCAAGTCTCGTTTTTGTTGATAAAGTACATTCTCGAGACTCTGTCGAAAAACGCGTCGAACCATTCGGGGTCCTTGTTCAGCGCGCCTTCGTCGCCGGTCGCGCTCGCGCCGTGCGATTCGAGATCGGCTTCGTCCATGACGTAGAGCCCGATCTCGGAGGCGAGTTCGTAAAAGAGCGGCTGATTCGTATAGTGCGAGCATCTGACGGCGTTGAGATTGCAGGCTTTGATGTCCTTCAGTTCGCTTTCGATCTGCCCGGCGCTTATCGCGCGCCCCGTGCGGGCGTTGTATTCGTGGCGGTTGACGCCCTTGAGGGTGATCGGCCTGCCGTTCATCAAAAGATGATTTCCTTTTATTTCGGAAAAACCAAATCCGATCTTTTTCGTGTGCGTTTCCGCCACAGCGCCGTCTTCCTCGACGCGGATGACAAGGGTGTAGAGATACGGGCGCTCCGCGTTCCAGAGTTCGGGATCCGGGACCTCCAAAAAAACGCTCCCGTTCTCTTCGAGATCGCCTGTCTTTTCGGCGACGGGCTTGCCGTCGGCGTCATAGAGCGAAAATCTCAGCTTCGCGGGATCTCTGCCGGCGAGGCAGGAAAAGTCGACCGTGAAGCCCGAGGCTTCGGGGATAACGGTGTAGTCCCAAAGCGAGTTAGCGGGCGTGCGGATCAGCATGACGTCTCTGAAGATTCCGCTCGCAAGAAGCATATCCTGCGCCTCGAGATACGAGCCGTCGCAGAAGGTGAAGACCTTCACGGCAATTAAGTTTTCGCCGTCTGATATAAAGTCGGTGACGTCGAATTCCGAGGCGATCCGGCTTCCCTTCGACGCGCCGACGAATTTTCCGTTAAGCCAGACAAAAAACGCGCTGTCGACGCCGCCGAACCTCAGGACGATCTTCCCCGGACCGCTCTTTTTGTAATCAAACTTCCTGCGGTACAGACCGACGGGGTTGGTCGCGCGGATATACGGAGGATCGTAGGGGAAGGGGTACTTGACGTTGGTATAATGGCAGACTCCGTAACCGTGAAACTGCCACATCGACGGCACGGGCAAATCGGACCAGTTTCCGCGCTCGTCGCCGATATAGAACCCGTCTGAGTCGTCCTCTTCTCTGTACGAAAAACGCCAGGTCCCGTTCAGAAGAAAGATCCTGTCGGACAAATTGAAATTTTTGTGGGTGATCCCCGGTCTCTGCGCCGGGATCAGAAGCGAACGCGCGCCGAGACGGTTTATATGCGATCTGTGAACGTCTTCGATGAATTCTTTGAAAAATCCTCTCTCCATTCCGTTTCCCCGCTTTCTTATATTTCCTTTTTCTCGTTTTTTCGTTTCCCGGCGCGGCGTTTTTGCCGCTCCGCAATTATTATATCACAGCTTTCTTTTCTTTTCAAGCACGCGCTTTTGGCGCCGAACAGTCCGGGAGAGACGGGCTCTCAAAGAAAAAGATTCTGCGCTTTTTAAGTCTCATCCGGCGCGGGGATCTTCCGTTCGGGCGTCATTTAGACTCTCCCGGGCGGTTTTTGCACGGAATTCAGAGCAAAATCAAAAAAACACTTGCTTTTGAAGCGATAATGTGATAAAATACCTCTCGCCGATAGTCGCCGGTGTGATGGAACTGGCAGACGTGCTGGACTCAAAATCTCATGCTCCAAACTCCGTCTGAAAAGCCGAAAACCCGCATAAAATAAGGGTTTTTGAATTTCAAAAATCGGCAATTTACCGACCTCGACCTCCTACTCGACCTCCGATTTCCCGGGAACCGTTTTCCCGCCTGATTTTACGGCATCTCGAAAAATTCACCTGCCGGTGTGATGGAATTGGCAGACGTGCTGGACTCAAAATCCAGTCCTGGCAACAGGGTGCGGGTTCGACCCCCGCCACCGGCACCATCCCGAAAGCCTTG
>JAFTEP010000176.1 GCA_017453605.1 Clostridia bacterium | reverse complement strand
GCACTCCGTCGATATCAGAGCCGCCGAAGAACTGCGCGGAGAAGATGCTCCCGGCGGAGACGACTCCGAACGCGAGCAGACTGAAGACAAAGAGGAACTGGTTGACTATCGACACGCCGGACATCGTCTCGGTGCCGACGGCGCCGACCATGATATTGTCGAGAAGGGAAACGAAGGTGGTGACGGCGTTCTGGATCATAATGGGGATCGCGACGCCGAGAAGAGTTTTATAAAACTTTCTGTCACCCACGAGGCTTTTGAATTTCATTTTCGGTTTCTGATCCTTTGGGCTGATGCCGGAGAAAAACTTTTCAGAAATATTGGGCTGATGCCGGAGAAAAACTTTTCAGAAATATAGTATAGCACAAATATAGGCGGCGGTCAACGAAAAGACGCGAAGGGGCGAGTTTTTTCTTGATTTATCGTCAAAAATGTGATAAGATAGCCCTGTGAAAAAAAGAAAAACCGACAGAGGGCACAAATGAACGACAGATACAAAGTTGTGATAATCGGCGCGGGACCGGCGGGAATAGGCTGCGCGCTGAATCTTTTGGACAGAGGCGAAAAAGATATCCTCGTCGCCGAGACGTACAAATTCCCGAGGGACAAGTGCTGCGCGGGATACATCACAAAAAAGACGAAGAAGGAATACGAAAAGCTCGGGCTCGAGCCTGAAAAATGCGGATATTCCCTGATAAAGGATTTCAGGCTTTTTAGAAAACTGAGACCCAAGCAGAAGATCGAAAACAAATTCCTTTTCACGAACAGAAAGATAAACCGCGTCGAGCTCGACAACGCATTTTTCGAGCTGGCGGTCAGAAAAGGGATAGAAGTCGCGCAGAACGCGAGGCTTGAAAGCCACGACGGGATCGGGAAGACCGTCACTTTTGAGGACGGCAGAAAGGTCGGATACGAATTTCTCGTCTTCGCGGACGGAACGTCGGGCTTTTCGGGCAGGTATCAAAAGGCAAAAAAGAAAAACATCGCGATGCAGCTCATCTTCCCCGACGACGCGCCGGAGTCTATCGAGATCCACTTCGGGCTCTCTCCGCGCGGATACGTCTGGGTAAGTTCAAAGGACGGCTTCACCAACGTGGGACTGACGGACGTCTTCGTCAAAAAGCGCGACTACTCCAAGCTGTTCGGGGAGGTCCTGGAGAAGGTCGGCAAATCGCCCGACACGAAGGGGCTCTACGCCGCGTTCACTCCGATAGGCGTGAAAAAGAGCGTGATGGACGGCTGCGTTTATTTTGTCGGCGACGCGCTCGGAGCCTGCGATCCGCTGACGCTCTCGGGACTCAGATACGCGCTGAGAAGTTCCGCCGCCGCGTCCGACGCGATCTCAAAAAACGATCCCGGGATAATGAAGCGCTTCGCTTTAAAGCTGAAACTCAAATTCGCGCTGACCTCGTTTTTACTCAAAGTGTTCTACACGGCGCCGATGCAGTTTCTGGTGTTCGAGGTCGGGTGCCGCTTCTTCGGCGGGATAGTGATATTCTTCTTCAACCGCTTCCTGAACAAGAAATAAG
>JAFTEP010000175.1 GCA_017453605.1 Clostridia bacterium | reverse complement strand
GGTATGACGGCGCTTATCCGGGGCTTCAGCCTCAGATCCCTCCTCAGCCTCAGGGACCTGACGGCTTCCCACGGCCGCAGGCTCCCTGCGCGCCGTACGGCGCCCCGGCATATTACGGCTCTCCCGCTTACGTCGAGATCCCGAACGGCAAGAACGACGCCCCGGTCTCTCTCGGAGAATGGCTGTGGTCACTTCTTTTGCTTTTCGTTCCGATCGTCGGGACGGTCGCTGTCTTTATTTTCGCGTTCGGCGACTCAAAGCCGAGCAAGAAGAATTTCTTCAGGGCGCTCCTCATCATCGCCCTCATTGCCGTCGTTTTCGTCACGGTGCTGACCGTCGTGACGCTGCTCGGCGTCGCCTCCTTCGATCCCGGCTCCGCCGCGACAGGCGCCGGAAGAGTGTGATTTTCCGGCGTTTTTCTGACGGACGCCGCGCCCGCCGTAAGAGATAATTTACAAAATACTGTTGACTTTTCCGGGCGGCGCGTTTATAATATATCCACAATCAACCATTTTACCGAGGAGGAAAAGATGAAAAAATTTCTGTTTGTGATCCTTGCTCTCGTCATGGTGCTTCCTCTGCTCGTCTCCTGCGGAGACGGATCCAAGAAGGAAACCAAGTACGGGACCTACGAGACCGCTATCAAGGTCAGGGTCGTCATTCCCAATCTTGACTACGTTGAGCCCACCGAGGAGCTTCCCGACGGCGAAGAGCCCGTCGAAGATCCCGCCAACCCGAAGATGTTCTGCGACGGAGACGTCGAAGTTTTCGTCGATCCCAACACCGTCACCGTCGAGGACGCGCTGAACGCGGCCTTTGCCGTCATCAACAGCAAGTGGTCCGGCACCGCTTCCATCGATAAGAGCGGCAACAACACCACCGACAACACCATCACCATCGGCACCAGAGCGTTCAGAGTCAGCCCCTACAGCGCCTGGGAGATCTACATCAACGGTCTCGAGACCCAGTCCGCCATCGGCGACAAGATCAAAGCCGGCGACAAGATCGAACTCAAGTGGGTCGACGACGCCGCACAGCCCGCTACCGCGGACGCTCAGTAAGTCTTTATAACGCGTTTTTCCCCGCCGTACGTGTAAAACGGACGGCGGGGATCTTTTCTTTTTTTACGGTCTTTACGGACGCCGGGCGCAGCCGTTCAGACTGAGAGCGTTCCGGCGATACGTTTGGCGACGTTTTCTCCCATCGAGATCATCGTTCTCGTGAGCCGCGCGGACGACGCCGCCGTGTGAGTGAACGACGCGCCTCTGCAGGCGACGAATAGATTGTCGAATTCCTTCGGTCTTGCGCAGTCGAATGGTATGCCGTACGGGTGCTCAAGCTCGCCGGAGACCGCTCCCTTCACGCCGTGCAGATCGAGCGCGTGGTCGGCGACCGCTATATGATCCCCGTCGGGATCGAACGGTTTTGCGATGTCTTCAATCCCCAGTACCTTCCTGCCGGAAAGCCTGTAATCCTCGCGGATCCCCGGATTGAAGATCCTGACGATCTTATATTCTCCTAACCCGTAGCGTTCCCGCATATATTCCCAGTATGAAAAAACTCTGCTTCTTGCCGCGGCGGCTGCCTTATCTCCCAGAGAAAACCATTCGCCGCCGGACATCGTCGGGAGCATATTGACGTTCAGATCCCCGTTTGGATAGACGTTGATGCACGAAACGCATTTTTTCATCGTTTCGCTGACCCACGTTCCGTCTTCGGGAAGGTCTTCTTTTTTTACTCCGACGGCGTCCGGTCGCTTTGAGGCGCGGAAAACGACGCTGACTCCGTTGAGTCCCGCTATATCGCCGCTGTCGTCGCCGAGAGCGTATTCGCACCCGGCGTCTCTTGCAAGGACGATGCTTCCCGTGCAGTCGAGAAAATGATCGGCGAAGATCTTTATATCTTCTCCGCTTTGACGGACCGTGACGGACAAAACTTTTCTGCCGCTCTTTTCGCAGCTTATATATTCGCTGTTGAACAGAGCGGTGCAGTATTCTTTACCGATCAGCGACTCCATCGCCTTTTTAAGCTCGTTTTCGTCCGTCATAAAACGGTAACACTCGCCGTATCCCGAGCGGAACTGACGGCATCTTTTGAGCGTTTGGTCGTACGGAGCGCCGCTTTTTACCGACAGACCCCATCTGTACGGCGGATCGGCTTTTTTGCCGGCGGCGACGACCCGCCCGTATAACTCTTCCGGCGGGACCGATCTCTGGACCTCTCCCCCTCCGTTTTTTATAAGGATCTCCGCTAAGATCTTATGAACTCCGTCGAGTGAGACGCCCGGCTCAAAGCACGATACGCCTCCGAATACCGCGGTCCCTCCGAACGACGGGTTTTTGTCCGCAGTGACAAAGGGGATCTTGCTTTTTGACAGTTCGTAAGCGGCGCCGAAGCCGCCCGCCCCCGCGCCGAGTATCATCACTTTGGTCTTAAGAGTTTTCATAAG
>JAFTEP010000174.1 GCA_017453605.1 Clostridia bacterium | reverse complement strand
TGCCCGGGCTCTCCACAGGCCCTTCGGACGGCTGAGGATATACGCCGGGACCGACGGACCGACGGAAATAACCGCGAGCGTGAACGGACGCGCCGCCGAAGGAACGGAACATATCCCGGCGCCGGACGGCTTCGGATACTTCCGGGACAGGACCGTCCTGCGCGGCGTCCGCGCACATCCTGAGATCATCCGATCTCTGACGGAGGCGGCGCCGGCGGTGCTGCGCTTCACGTCGGAAGGATTCGCGCCGGAGGAAGCGCAGGCGACGATAACAGTAACAAACGGCTCCGGATCTCAGATAAGGCTCCTCTGGCTCGAGATCAGGCTCGAATGACAAAACCGCCGAAAAATCGGCGGAGAAAACTAAAAAAATTTTTTGAAAAAAACTATTGACAAATAAAAAAAGCGGTGATATAATCGCAGAAAATAAAGGCTGTGACGAAGTCGGGCGGGAAATAACGTCTCTCAGAGAGTCGGCGGCGCTGTGATGCCGGCAGACGAGTTCCCAGGTCCCTATCCCTTCCGAGCCGGGGGTCCCAAAGCGATGAGCGAGTAGGCGCCCTCCGTGATCGCTGCGTCAATGCGTGAGGCTTGTCTGAGCCCGAGAGAGGCGTCGAAAGGCGCAATTTGAGTGGTACCGCGGGTCACGTTACCCGTCTCAAAGATCAATTCTTTGGGACGGGTTTTATATTTCCCGTCCCGGTCGGGAGGAAAAAATGGATCACAGAAATCAACTCAGCGCGCTCGCGGAAGTCGCCGCGAGGATCAGGGAAATGAGAAGCGTCATGGGCTTCTCTCCCGAAGAGACCGCCGATAAGACCGGCGTGACTGTCGAGGAATATCTCAGATACGAGAGGGGCGAGGCGGACATCCCGTTCACCTTCATCCACAAGTGCACCCTCGCCTTCGGAGTGGAGCTCGCGGACCTTCTGGAAGGTCAGAGCGCGAAGCTCTCGTCCTACACGGTCACGAGAGCCGGAGAGGGTCAGCTCACCGCGAGAGAGGACGGGATCGAGATCAGAAACCTCGCTCCCCTATTCAGGAACAAGCTCGCCGAGCCGCATTGGGTGAAATACGAATACAGTGAGAAGCAGCAGAAGCTGCCGATCCACTGCACGACGCACAGCGGACAGGAATTCGACCTCGTTTTGCAGGGCAGCCTGAAGGTGCAGGTCGGAGGACACACGGAGATCCTGAGAGAGGGCGACAGCATCCTCTACAACAGCTCGACCCCGCACGGGATGATCGCGGTCGACGGAAAGGACTGCGTGTTCTGCGCGGTCGTCATCCCCGGAGAGACCGGAGCGACCACCGCGGAGAGCGCCGAGACGATCAGCGCCGCGAGAAGTTCGGACGAGCTTCTGATAAACAAATTCATCCGCTGCGCCGAGGACGAAAAGGGCAGACTGAAAGATCTTGAATTCGTCGACGAGGAGAAGTACAACTTCGCGTTCGACACGATCGACGCTATCGCCGAAAAATACCCGGACAAGCTCGCGAT
>JAFTEP010000173.1 GCA_017453605.1 Clostridia bacterium | reverse complement strand
GAATGATTACAAGATACGCAGGTAAGCCTTCACCCGAAGGGCGCCGAAGGCGCGACGCGGTAGTGAATCACAGCCCGGTGGGCTGTGAGAGCCGCGGCGAGACCGAGCCGCAGCGAGACAGGCGGGCACGGAGTGCCCGGATGAGGGGTCCCCGAATCAATGACCACTCCGTCACCCTCGCCGACGCCAAAAGCGAAGGCGAATAGTTTCAGTTCTTTTCCCCGAGCTTTTTCGGGGCTCTTTTTGGCTTTTTTGAGCCGAAGAGCATGTGGACCGCCGCGGTCACGACCGCTATCCCTACCGCGATCCCGAGCGCGGTGTAGAGGGTCGAGCTCCCGTAGGTCGCAAAGCTCGCCGCGTCGCGCGTTATCGCGCAGCGCATAGTGTAGTATAAACTGCCGCCGGGGATCAGCGGGATCACCGCCGCTATAGTGAACAGGGTCGTCGGGGCTTTCAGCACCCTCGCCATTATCTCGGCGTACAGACAGGAGACGAAGCCCCCAGCAAAAGCGGAAAGGAACGCGTCCGCGCCGAAATGAAGACAGACAAGATAGATCCCCCAGCTCGCCGCGCCGCCGACCGCCGCCGGGAGCGCGCGGGAGACCGGCTTCTGATTGAAAAGCAGAGCAAAGCCGTAGGCGCCCAAAAATGCGTATAAGATCTGCAAAAGCGCTTCCTTCAAGACGCTTTTCTCCCTTCAAAAAGTTTTTCAGTCTATAGTCAGGACGGCCGCCCCGCCCTTGAAGAGCGCCTCGGTGACGTAATACGGCTTGCCGCAGGCGAGAGTGTGGGAGGTGCCGCCGAATCTGTGCCAGTGCCCGGTCACGAAGCCCTTGACGAGCGGATGGGCGATGAGCCTCTCGCTGAAGCGCAGGGTGCGCTCCCTGACCTCCTCGGTCGGGACAAGGTCGCGGTGCGAGGGCGAATGGAGCATACAGGCGTCGCCCGGAGGCGTGTGGGTGAAGACCACGATCGGAAGCCCCCTCTCAAGCTCCGCGTCGAAGCGCTTTATCTGCTCTTCGCTCCAGACAAAATACGAATTGTCGGCGCAAATCAAGTTCACTCCGCCTATAACGCGCGACTCGAAAGAGATATCCGTGCCGAAGACCTCCGTTATCACCGGATAGAGCTCGACGCGCCTGTCAAAGGAATCGGGGACGCCGACCTTCGGGCAGAACTCGTGGTTTCCCGCGCAGAACATATAGTCTCTGCCGGCGAGGATCCTTTTCGCGGCGCGGAGGTTCGCCTTCGACGCGAAGTCGATGACGTCGCCGGTGATGACGGTCGCGTCGAACGCCCCGCTCATCGCCATCGCCTCCTCGAGATAGCTCTGCGGATCCCTCTCGGGGAAGTTTGCCTCGCGGTAAAACGTCTCTCTGCGGCATATCGCGTGCTTTTTCATATCCTCGCCGTCGGCGTCGTCGGCGAGGGAGATGTGGACGTCGGTGAGATGCAGGACTCTCACGGGCTTTTCCAGCCCGGCGTGGATGCTGATCGGTTCAAGATGAAGCATGGCGACCTCCCGGATTGATCCTTTACCGCGGCTGCGGTTTATAAAACAGCGTTCGTTCTTCGCCTCCGCTTTTGGCGTCGGCGAGGGGAATGGAGCGAATATGGGCTATGGGGACCCCTCATCCGTCTGCTCCGCAGACGCCTTCCCCCAAGGGGGAAGGCCTTCTTACGGCACTTATCTTTGTTGATTAACAAACAGTATGTTGCGTATATTTTGATAATTCGATTGTTCTTTTAGATTTTCTCAAACGATCGGAATGGTTTCAAAAAAGTTTTACATAAATTTATTTGTTTTCTGTTAAGTCTGAACAGAAAGTGCCGCCGTGAAGGCTTCCCCCTGGAGGGGAAGCTGGCGCCGAAGGCGACTGATGAGGGGACACCGCTGCTTATTTACACTCCGCGACCCTCGTCTGAGCCAAAGCGAAAACGAAAACGGATCGCCTCAAAAATGCAACAACTCCGCACTCCGCACTCCGAACTCCGAACTATCCCCCAAACTCCCGGGGTCAAGGGACGGAGTCCCTTGCGTCCGCGATCTTATTATAAACCGTTCACGGCGGAAAATCAATATGCGAATGTTTCAATAAAACGTATAAAATCGTGCACTTTTACGGCGTTTTGACGTTCAGACGACAAGCATCGCGAGGATGAAGCCGCCCGCGATCGAGCCCGCCCAGAGGATCGCCTCTATACAGCGCGTACTGCCGGAGATCGTGTCGCCGACGAGGATGTTTCTCAGGGCGTTGGTGAGCGCGAGCCCCGGGATGAGAAGCATGATGGTCCCTATCGCGATATTGTCGCGGCTGAAGACCGGGAAAACGGCGGCGAGAAGCCCGATAAGAAGCCCCGATATAAGCGCGGCGAGAAAGTTGAACGTGATGCGGTTGGGGCAGACCGGCGCCAGATGCTCCGACATCAGCCAGACCAGCGCCGCGAAGAACAGGGTCGCCGCGGCGTCCGCAAGACTGCCGCCGAAAAACAGAGTGAACGCCGCCGCCGCGAGCATACTGCCGACGAAGGTTTTGAGGCGGCGGGGCTTTTTCGAGAGGATCTCCCGGACCTTCCCGCAAAGCTCCTCCGGCTCGCGCGGATCCGCGGTGAAGCTGCGGCTGAGCTGATTGAGCTGTTCGAGACGGGTCATATCGGTGGATTCGCCGACGGTGATGCGCCGCACGAGAGTGAACTCGCGCGCGCCCGGGAACTCGAAGGACGCCGTTATCACGCTGTTGATCGCGAAGACGTCCGCGCGGACCGCGCCGTATGCGGCGGCAAGCCGCGAGAGCGTGTCCTCGGTGCGGCTGACCTCGCCTCCGGAGGTCACCATCGCCTCGCCCATATCCATCAGCGCGGCGACGAAGCGTTCGAGCCGCGAGGTGTCAAGAGAAGTTGAGTCGAACAATTTTTGCTCCTGCGATTCAGATCCCGAGCTCGAATTTGAGCTGCGGGTTTTTTTCTTTTATCAGATCGACGGGGTAGTCCTCGAGGACAAAGTCGTCGACCGTGAAGTCGAAGAAGTCTTTCTTCCCCTCTTTGAGGACGAGCCTCGGCAAACACTCGACCGGCTCGCGCGAGATAAGCTCTTTTGCCTGGGCGATATGCCTGTCGTAGATCTGCACGTTCGCCGAAAAGTGTGTGAAGACGCCCGGCTCGTAGCCGCAGTGGCGCGCGACCATCATTAAAAGCGCCGAATACTGCAGCTCGTTTATGCAGCCCGCGGTCGCGAAGTCGCTCGAACGCTGGATCATGACCATATCGAGAAATTTTCCTCTGACGTTCCAGATCGTCTCGTAACAGCAGGGCATGAGGCCGTCGCTCTCTTTGAAATCGTCCTCCTGCCAGAGGCTCATTATGTGCCGTCTGCCGTAGGGGTTGGATTTTATGTCCTCGAGAAGCCTGCGCGTCAGATCGTGCTTTTTCACAGTCGCGCCGTATCTGACGCCGATCGTGCCGGGCATATCCTTTGACTCCCAGTCTCTCCACCAGAAGATCCCGTGCTTTTTTTCGAGCAGATCAAGGCTGTTTGACATATCCGAATATATCCAGATGATCTCCTTCACCGAGGATCTCCAGGCGATCGGGCGCAGGGTTATCACGGGACATTCGCCCGCCGACAGATCGTAGCGCGTGACGACGTGGTTGACGGAGAGCGTGTGCGCGGGAGTGCCGTCGGCGTACTTCGGGCGCGGATTCTCGTCCAAAAAGCCCTCGTCGAGGATCTTTTTCAGGATAGTCTTGTGGTTTAGGTCGGCTGTTCTCATTCGTCTTTACCGCCGGAAGAGTCGTTTTTTGTCTTCCGGGACCGCTCCTTGAGTTTTTTCACCTCGGTCTTTTGGAGGTTTTTCATGTTGTATTTGGCGAAAAGCTCTCTGTAGAGGCTCACTTTCCCTTCTCTGCGGCGCTTCTCAGCGCGGATCACGAGCGCGACTCCGAGCGCGGCGAGAAGCGCGGCTCCGACGAGCAGGGGCCAGCTTATACCCTCTTTGTTCTCGTTTTCGGGCGCGCTCTCCGTCGGGACGGGAACGTCGCTCGAGCCGATCGCGGCGGAGCTCGGGGCCGGCGTGGGATCGGGGACGGTGCTTGCGGGCGCGGCGGAAGATTCCGGCGCGGAGCTGGTCAGGTCCGCGCCCTCGGGCAGTAAGTGCGCCGTGACCTTTATCATGGCGTTGGGCATCACGAGAGTCGTGACGGCGCTGTTGGGCTGTGCGATGACTTTTCCGGATTCGGTATTGTTCGGGAGACCTTCGACCTCCCAGCCGGCGAATATGAAGCCGGGATCGGGGGAAGCCTCTATCCTCAGGGTCTTTCCCACGGACACGCTGTTGCCGACCACCGCTCCGACCGAAGGATCGGGATCGCTGAAGGACGCGCTTCCGTTCCCGGACGAAACGACCTCCAGAGTGCGGCTCGAGGCGATGAAGCTCGCGCTGAAGCTGACCGAGCGCTCGGTCATCACGTATTCGAGGGTCATCCCGTCCTCGGAGACCTTGAAAGGCACGGTCTCGCCCGGAGCGCCGGCGATCTTATAGGTGACCGCAGACTGCAGCCATCCGGCGAAGGTGCAGCCCTCGTCGGGGACGGCGGTGAGTTTTATCCTGCTTCCGGTCAGACGCTCCTGAGTGAACACTCCGGTCAGCTCGGTGCCGCCGTCGAGGAGCACCTTTCCTCCCGAGGAAACGAAGACCGTTATGTGGTTGGTGTCGCTCTTGTCGGTGAACGTCGCCGTGACGGTGACGTTCGCCGCGGGCATCGTGAACTGAGTCGCCGCAAGATGCGGATCGGAGAAGACGCCCGCCGGAGCGGTCCAGCCGGAGAAGACCCAGTCGGTGCCGGGAGTGACGGTCGCGATCAGAGTGAGCTTGTCGAGATAGCAGTAGGAGCCCGAGGTGATAGACGTCTTTCCCGCGGAGGGGTCGGAGGTGATGACCGTCAGGATGTATTTTTCTTTTTCAAACGACGCCGAGATCTCAGCTCCGCCCTCCGGCACCGTGAACTGAGCCGATGCAGAGCCCGCGGAATCGAACGCGCCGGAAGACGCCGTCCAGCCCGTGAATTTCCAGCCGGTGTCCGGGACGGCGGATAGCGCGACTTTTTCGCCGGGGAGATGTTCGCCGTCGGAGTTTAAGATCTTTCCGCCCTCGCCCGCGGTGAATTTCACAGGTACTTTGAGCTGAGCAAATTCGGCGGTGACCGAGGCGTTTGACGTCGGGGCGGCAAAAGACGTCGAAGCGGAGTCTTTTGAGCTGAACTTCACTTCGTCGCTCTTCCAGAGCGAGAAAGCGTAGCCCGCGTCGGGTTCGGCGGTCACGGCGACCCTCGTTCCGGAGAGGGAGAAAGTGATTTTTCCGTGCTGAGCCGAAGCGTTCAGCGCATAGACCGACACGCCTTCGCCGGACGAAACAAGAGTCGGTCCCTCCGAGCCCGGGACGACGGCGGCGGGATCCGAGACGAACCACGCGTCGGGAGCGGGAGTCTGCCTGATCTTTACCGAGCTGCCGTAGGAGGTGGTCAGGGAGCCGATCTCGCAGGGAGCGCCGCAGGTCACGGGGACGCCCTCGAGCTTCAGTTCGCCCGCTATTTTCAGCGAGCCGCAGCTCAGTTTCCCTCTGCCGAGCACCGTGAGAGAGGGGGCTTCGATCCCCGCGGCTCCCGCGTCGTTGGTGCCGGAGACAGTGACGGTCGCGCCCTCGGGGAGCTTTATCCCGTTCCCGGAGAAGCCCGACAGCGTGAGAGTCAGAGTTTCGGGATCCCAGCTCCAGCCCTCGTCGGTCATATTGTCTTTAGGAGAAGTCTCGCCCGAGAGATCGAGCGCGCTCTCGCGTCCGGCGGCGCTTGCCGTCGCCGTAAAGCCGGCGATCAGAAACGCCGTAAGCATCACCGCCGCAATAAGCGGCAGAAGTTTTTTCAATCCGGTTCTTCCTTTCGGGTTCATGATGAAAAGCTTTTAACAGTAAGCGTTTGCGGGTCTGTTTTTTTATCGCCGCCGCAAAAGCGGAGGCGAAAACGCTTTTAATTCAGGTTATAATTATATTACTATTTATCTGTTGAAAAATCAATAGTCAATTTATGTCTATTGTGGAAATTCGCCCGCGAGGGGCTTGACAGGACTTAAAAGCGGGTATATAATATGAAAACGAAATTCAAATTCGATTTACGGAGACTCTTATGCCCAGACCGCAAAGCTACAGGACCGCTCAGAAAGAGAGCGTCCTCAGATTTTTGGAAAAAAACCGCGGCGAACACTTCACCCTCGAGAGCCTCTGCGAGAGGCTCGCCGACGAGGGCGCGTCCGTCGGGAAGACCACGGTCTACCGCTGCCTGGAGCGGCTCTGCGCCGCCGGATCCGTAAGAAAGACCACCGAGGGCCGCAGCGCCTGCTACAGCTACGGCTGCTGCGACCGGAGCCACTACCACCTGATCTGCCGCGAATGCGGGAAGCTCATTCACGTCGACTGCGCCGAGCTCGACCGGCTGAGAGGGCATTTCCTCGACGAGCACGGCTTCGAGATCGACCCCTTCGCAACGACGATCTCCGGCAGGTGCGCCGACTGCATAAGATCAAATAAACCCGGCGGAAAGGAAAAGGACGATGGAACTGATCGCTGAAGTTTTTCTGGATACCGCGCTCGATCTTCTGAAGCTTTTGCCCTTTCTGTTCTTGACCTATCTTCTGATGGAATACCTCGAGCACCGCGCCTCACTCGGGACGGAAAAACTGCTCGGGGCGAGCGGAAAGGCGGGACCGCTCGCGGGCGCTCTGCTCGGCGTCTTTCCGCAGTGCGGCTTCTCCGCGTCCGCGGCGGGGCTCTATTCCGGCGGGATCATCAGCGCGGGAACGCTCGCGGCGGTGTTTCTGTCTACGAGCGACGAGATGCTCCCGATCCTGATCCCGCGAGCTGTCGGATCGGGCGGTTTCGGCGTGATCTGGAAGATCCTCGCCGTCAAAGTCCTGTCGGCCGTCGCGCTCGGCTTCGGAGTCGATATCTTCCTGAAGCTGACGCGCCGCAAGGTGAGAAAGAACGTGTCCGGGCTCTGCGAGCACGAGCACTGCCACTGCGACAAGGGCATACTGCGCTCCGCGCTCAGCCACACTTTAAAGATCGGCGCATTCATCGCGGCGGTCACTCTTGCGATGAATTTTGCGGTCGCGCTTATCGGAGAGGACGCGCTTGGCTCGCTCCTCACGGGCAGACCCTTTCTCGGCCCGGTCCTCGCCGCGCTGGTCGGTCTTATCCCGAACTGCGCCGCGAGCGTAGTCATCACGGAGCTCGGACTGTCCGGAGTGCTCAGCGCCGGAGCGACGGTCGGCGGTCTCATGACGGGAAGCGGCGTCGGGCTTCTCGTGCTGTTCCGCACGAACCGCCCGATGAAGGAAAACGCGCTTTTCGCGCTGTTTTTGTTCGCGGCGGGCGCGATCTGCGGCGTCCTGCTCGATCTCGGCGGCTTTACGCTGACGGCGGGATGAATTTTTAATTATGAATTCGGAATGCGGAATGCGGAATTATTGCATTATCGCCGCGTTTGATTTTCGTCTTCGCTTTCGGCGTCGGCGAGAGTCAATGCGGAATTATGGTAATTCGGAATTATGAATGCGAAATTCGGAATTATTGTCGCGAAGCATTCTTTATCTTTTTTGTAGGGGGCGGCGCCTCGACGCCCCGCGCTCCATATTTTCACCGCCGCTTCCGCGTCGGCGAGGGGGACGGAGCGGTTATTGCTTCGGGGACCCCTCATCTGTCGACTGCGTCGACACCTTCCCCCCAGGGGGAAGGCTTACCTGCGTCTCTTGTGAT
>JAFTEP010000172.1 GCA_017453605.1 Clostridia bacterium | reverse complement strand
ACTACGCCGCGGCTCCAGGACTACACCGGGGACTCGTTCAGGGACCTGACGAGGATCGCAAGACTGAACGACGAGATGTGGAGCGAGCTGTTCTTAGAGAACAAAAAGGCTCTGACGGACCAGATAGATCTTTTCCAGAACGAACTGTCCCGGCTGAAAGAGATGCTTGAAAACTCTGACAGAGAGGCGCTGAGAGACATGATGCGCTACTCGACGATGAGAAGGGCGCTCTTCGACAAGAAAAAGGAATAAAAAAATGAACATGCAATTCATAC
This sequence comes from Clostridia bacterium, assembly GCA_017453605.1. Taxonomy (GTDB): domain Bacteria; phylum Bacillota; class Clostridia; order Oscillospirales; family SIG627; genus SIG685. The sequence continues at coordinate 6,902 of JAFTEP010000172.1, read as the reverse complement.
GCAGGCTGCCGATCCCTCAGGATATAAAAAAAGAATACCCGATAGACCCGAAGCTTGAAAAAGAAAAAGCGGAGCTCGACGAACAGATCCAGGCGATCTTCACGGGAGAATCCGACAAATTTCTTCTGGTCATCGGTCCGTGCAGCGCGGACAACGAAGACAGCGTGATGGAATACGTCCACCGTCTGAGAAGGCTCCAGGAGGTCGTGGCTGACAAGCTGCTCCTCATCCCGAGGATCTACACCGGGAAGCCCCGCACGACCGGAGACGGATACAAGGGGATGCTCCACCAGCCCGATCCCACCGGGACGCCCGATCTTTTGAAGGGGATAGTCGCGATAAGAAACCTCCACATGAGAGTGCTCAGAGAGACCGGCTTCGGAAGCGCGGACGAGATGCTGTACCCGGAAAACTACCGCTATCTCAACGATCTTTTATCCTACGTCGCGGTCGGCGCCAGGTCTGTCGAGAACCAGTTCCACCGTCTGACATCCAGCGGGCTCGACATACCGGTCGGCATGAAGAACCCGACGAGCGGAGACCTGTCAGTGATGATGAACTCGATCACCGCCGCCCAGCATCCGCACGCATTCATCTACCGCAACTGGGAGGTGCAGACAAAGGGCAATCCCCTCGCCCACGCGATCCTGCGCGGATACGTCGACGACAGAGGCAATTCATATCCCAACTACCACTACGAGGATCTGAAGCACCTCTGCGCGATCTATGAGAAGAGTTCCCTCAAAAATCCCGCCGTGCTGATAGACACGAACCACTCCAATTCCTCGAAGAAATACGAGGAGCAGATCCGCATAGCAAACGAGATCCTCCACAGCGCGCGCCACAGCCCGGAGATAAAAAAGATCGTGAAGGGACTGATGATAGAAAGCTATCTTGTCGACGGGGCTCAGAGCGCCGGAGAAGGGACTTTCGGCAAGTCGATCACCGATCCCTGCCTCGGCTGGGAAAAATCAAGAGATCTCGTGCTCCAGCTCGCGTATCAGCTCTAAGTCTGACCGCAAAAACAGACCCGTTCTTTTCGGTGCGGCGTGATAAGAAAGTTTTTTGAACTTTTTTTCCGCGCCGAAAAGTACGGGTCTTTATTATTTGCGAGAATGCTACCTGACTCTCGCGGTGAAGCTCTCGCCGCGCAGGGTCATCCCGGTGTAGGAAATGAGGTCCTTGACGTAATCGCGGTTGACGTAATAATTGCTGACAACGCCGTCCACGGTGTACCAGCTCTTTCTCGCGCCGTCCGTGTCGTAGAAACTGAACACGGTCTGAGCGCCGTCTTTGAGGAGCACTCTGACACTGAGAAGAAGCTCCGACCCCTCCTCGGGTTCGATCGCTCCGACGCTGTCGAACTGCAGGAAGCATCTGTAGAGCTGCTTGAAGAGAGCCTGATCGACTTCGGTCGAAGAAAGCGTGTCGGTGACCGAGACGATGGAGGCGGTGTCGCCCGTTCGGGCTTCGACCTTGAACAGGGCGCTGACGGAAGGAGAAGTGATCTCGAACTCGTCGACGTCGTAAACGTAAGCGGAGAAGAGGCTCTTGAGCGAGAAATTGTCGAGATCCCAGAAGAGCCACTCGACCTGCTCGGCGGGAAATTCGACAATGACGTCGTAGGCCTGTGAATAGACGTAGAAATTGCCGTCCTGACCGACCGAGCCGACGATCAGATAGTTGTAATCGTCCGAGCAGGTGTACTCGATCTCTTTTGCAAAGGTCCCGGTATCGACGTCGATCAGGGAGTATTTCATGAACATACCGAGGGCGGCGGATGCCTCCTCGCGGTAGGCTGCCGCGGCGTCCCGATCCTCCGTCCCGACGTATTTTCTCAGCGCTTCAACGCTCGAGTTGACGGAGTACTCGACGACTCTCGTGCCGGCCATTGCGTTGAGACCGATGGTCTTCTTTTCGTCCTCGGAGGAAGATCCGCCGAGAAGGAGCGCGATAGAAAAGTCGTTTGCGGGGCGGCTTTCGGGTTCGGTGATGACGTATCCGCTGACGGCGCCGAGCATCAGGTCCGTTTCGGTCTCGGGAGCGGGTTCGATCCTGACGACGGTCTGGCCCCATTCTCTCATGACGTAGTCGTTGAGAGCGATCCCCTTGGGACCGGAAGAAATGGGATTTGCGACCTGAGGCGCGATGAAATCCCTGATATCGGCGCAGAAAACGGCGCCGTAATAGCTGTCGAGAACGTAGAGTGTGTCGGAACCCGCGACCATCGCGTAATAGCCGCTGGAATCAACGAGCTTTGCGCCGAGACGGATCGTGCGGGAGACTCCGTCGGAAGACGAGACCGTCACGACTGCGTTCTCCGAGCCCTCCGCGAGTCCGTAGACCGAGATAGCCGAAGCGTCGTAGCCCTCGACAACTCGGGATGCGACGGCGGAGCGCGAGTAGGACGTCAGGAGGGACGTCATATAGGAATCGTAGATCAGAGCCTCCGCGCCCTCGAGATAGAGCTGAGAGTCGACGCCGCGGTAATACCTGAACGAGCCGTTGGCGTTCTTGACGACGATGCTCTCGAGATCGTCGGTCTCGATCCTTTCAAAGAGCCTGAGATCGACTCCCTCTCCGGTCGGCTCCGGGTCGGGCTTCAGGACCGTGTTTGCGAGAACGGCGTATATGACCGCTAGCAAGACGATCGCGGCGAGCGCGATGAAGATGATCTTTTTTTGCTTTTTGATCATAAGTGCTTCCTCTTGATCCAGACGACGACTCCGGCGGCGATGATGAGACCGGGAACGATCAGGACCATAAGGACAGTCGAAGTCCTGACTTCGCCCGCCTCGATCGTGAGAGAGGTGTCGTCAAATCGCTTCAGAGCGATGCTGGTGACCTTTTCGTCGTCGCTCATCAGGCGGATCGCGTTGAAGATGAGACTGCGGTTGGCGAAGCTGTTGTCGGCGCAGAACGAGGCGAACTCCGTGGTCGAGCAGACGAGAAGGTGCGCCTTTCTTTCCACGTTGATGCTGTTTCCGAGGTTCTCGATGACAGTGCGCGTGGAGAGTGTCATCACGTCGAACGGTCCGTCGGTCTTTGCGGCGGAGTTGTCCGAAGAAGCGTTATAATAGGACGCGGCGGAGGATCTGAGAACGGACGCGACCTCGATATAGCTTCCCGCGGAGCCGACGGCGATCGGAGACGCGGTGCGGCAGATAGTCTGGGAGGACAGGATATTGGAGACGATCTGTTCCGCGTCGGAGTCGGCGGGTGCGGCGTAATCGCAGATGAGGTTCTGATTGTTGTACTGCGGGAGGGATTTGTCGTCGTCGAGGACGACGTCTCCGCGCGTCACCGAAACTCCCCATTCCTCAAGAAGCTCGTCGAGGTGAGGGAAAGCCGGACTGAACGGACCGACGAAGACCATCGCGCTGCGGTTGGACATCAGATAATCCGAAAGCTTTTCGATCTCGCTGACTCCGCCCGAAGAGGACGCGCTCTGGAAATCGTTTTTGGGATCGTAGATGACAAGGACGTCGGTCTCGTCGCTGATGGATTCGGTGGCGAGGTCGATGCGGTTGATGCCGTAGCCGCAGAACTCGAAGATCTCCTCGAGATAAGGAGGAAGGGATGCGCTGTGGTTGGTGGTGAAGGTGACCTCGTGCTTCTCGTCGCCGGTGACCGTGAGGATGCCCGACGTGAAGTACATCTCGCCCCTGAAGGCGTAGACCCTGCCGCTGCTCTGAGCGACGGGCATGAACGACGAAAGTGTGTAGATCCTGAACTGATCGCCGCACTGGACGACGACGTCGGAAGTCGTGACCGAATAGCCTCTGTCGACAAAGAAGTTTGCGTTCTGGGGATTGGTGATGATGTCGTAATACTCGACGGAGACGTTGGAAAACTCTCTGGCGTAGTTCTGAGCGCAGATCACGACGGGATAGTAGCTGCCGGCTTCGAGCTGATCGAGGGGCAGCATGAACTTGATCGAGACCTGCTTGTCGACGTCTTTTAAAAGCTGCCTTGTCACGTCGCTGATGCCGTAGACCTGTTCGCCGGTCAGATCGACGCTGAGCCCGAAACGGGACGCGAGCGCGGAAACGACGACGTTGAGAAGGATGACGACCGCGATGAACACGACGGCGAACGCGACGGCGACAGACCCGTATCTGAACTGTTTTGATTTGAGGATGCGTCCCGCCTTGCCGGACGGAGAAGTTTTTTTATCCTGTGACACGGTGCTTCACCTCACTCCCAGCGCCTTTTTTCCATCACCCTGACGCACAGGAAGAGGAAAACGACTGTAATAGAGAAATAGTAGATAAGCGCGCTGATATCGAGGACTCCGTTTGCAAAGCCGTTGAAGCGGTCGAAGATCGAGATCCATCTGACGACGGTCCTCAGCGCGTCGTTCTGGATCGAAGACGACACGAGACCGAGCACCTCCATGCCGAGCAGAGAAAAGATCGTGATGACTGCGGAGGAGAGCTGGCTTTCAGTAAGCGCGGAAATGAAGAGCCCTATGGCGATAAAGGCGCTTCCTATAAGAAGAGTGCCTAAGAGCATCGAGAAGATCCGCGCGGCGTTCGGCGTCCCGTGAGCGAAGAGGACGATGAAATTGGTCGTGGACACAAGAAGCGTCAGCGCGAAAAGAGTGAGCGCCGAGAAGAACTTCGCCATGATTATGCCGGACAGGCTGACGGGAGAGGTCAGAAGGATCTGATCGGTGCGCGTTTTCTTTTCCTCGCTCAACAGACGCATCGTCAGAAGCGGGATAAGGACCACGAACATGAAGATGATCGCGGTGAAATATCCCGAAAGATCGGTCGTCGCCTGAGAAAGGTTCAGATAGGAGACGGTAAGCGCCGAGGCGATCAGAAAAGCCGCGGCGAAAACGAATCCGACCGGGGAAATGAAATACCCTCTCAGTTCTTTTTTATACAGGGCAAGCATTTTCTAAACGTCATTCTCGCTTGAGAAAGCCTTTCTATAAAATTTATTTGGTCTTTTTCGAGCCGATGAGGTCCATGAAAACGTCTTCTAAGTTCATTCCGACGTTTTCCATCCCGATCAGCGGCCATCCCTTCGCGCTGAGCGCGTAGAAAATGGGCTTTCTGACGTCGATGCCGGGCTTCATTTCCACAAGGTAGGTGAAGCTGTCCTGATCGCAGGCCCCGGTTATCTCGGCGCGTCCGACTCCCTGGATGCCCTTCAGAAGCTTCAGCACGTCGCCCTGCGGACCGCAGACGGTGAGATTCAGCCTCTTCGGACCGCTGACCGCCTGGGCGATCTGACCGGTGCGCTGATCGGCGACGATCTCGCCTTTGTTGATGACGACGATCCTGTCGCAGATCGCCTGCACCTCCGAGAGGATGTGGGTGCTGAGGATCACGGTGTGATCCTTGCCGAGGGAGCGGATCAGGGTGCGGATGTCGATGATCTGCTTGGGATCGAGACCTACAGTGGGCTCGTCGAAGATCAGGACCGGGGGATTGCCGATGAGAGCCTGGGCGATGCCGACTCTCTGGCGGTAGCCCTTAGAAAGATTCTTGATGATCCTGTTGAAGACGTCGTCTATGCGGACGACCGAGCAGATCTCTTCGATGTGCTTTTTGCGGTTGAGACGGCAGTCTTTGAGTTCATAAACGAAGTTCAGGTACTCTTTGACCGTCATATCCGTGTAGAGAGGGGGCTGTTCCGGCAGAAAGCCGATCTTTTTCTTGGCGGCGATCGGATCGTCGAGGATGTCTATCCCGTCGATCTTCGCGGAACCGGAGGTCGAGGAGATATAGCCGGTGAGGATGTTGAGGGTCGTGGATTTTCCCGCTCCGTTCGGACCGAGAAAGCCCATGATCTCCCCTTCTTTCACAGTGAAGCTGACGTCCCTGACGGCGTAGATGCTGCCGTACTTTTTCGTGACAGAATTTATTTCGATCATTTTCGTCTCCGAAAGCGAAATTTTGGGGCGGTAAAAAAGATCAGAGATCTATTTTCAGTTTGAGCTCTTTGAGCGCCTTGTCGTCGACCGGCGAGGGGCATTCCGTCATGAGTTCACACGCGTTCTGAACCTTCGGGAAGGCGATGCAGTCGCGGATCGCGTCGAGCCCGAGGATCAGGCTGACGAGCCTGTCGAGACCGTAGGCCATGCCCGCGTGGGGCGGAGCGCCGTATCTGAACGCTTCCATGAGATAGCCGAACTTGGCGAGAGCTTCCTCGTGGCTGAGGCCGATCGTATCGAAGACCTTCGACTGGATCTCGCTGCGGTTGATCCTGACGGAGCCGCCGCCCATTTCCCAGCCGTTGAGCACGATGTCGTAAGCCTTCGCCCTGACCTTTAAAGGCTCGGTGTCCATAAGGGCAAGATCCTCGTCCTTGGGCGCGGTGAAGGGATGGTGGACCGCAACGCAGCGGTTCTCCTCCTCGTCCCACTCGAACATCGGGAATGAGGTGACCCACACGAAGCAGAGCTTCTTCTTGTCGGCGAGCCCGAGGCGTTTTGCGATCTCGCATCTGAGAGCACCGAGAGAGTCGAACACGACCTTATCCGTGTCGGCGACGACGAACAGCAGGTCGCCCTTAGTAAATCCCGCGGCGGCAAAGAGCTTTTCGGTCTCCTCGGGAGTCAGAAACTTCGTGAAGCTCGAGGTGAGTTCCTCGCCGTATTTCGCCCAGGCGAGACCCTTGGCGCGGTAGCTCTTGACAAAGTCCTGGAGCTTGTCGATCTCCTTGCGGGAGAAGCTGTCGGCGTGACCCTTGATATTGATTGCCCTGACGCTTCCTCCGTTCTCGACGGCGGAGGCGAAGACCTTGAACGAGCAGTCCCTGACGGTCTCGGTGAGATCGATGAGTTCAAAGCCGTATCTCATATCGGGCTTGTCCGAGCCGAAGCGCTCCATAGCCTCGGCGTAGCTGATCCTCGGCAGAGGCAGCTTGACTTCGATCCCTGTGAACTT
>JAFTEP010000171.1 GCA_017453605.1 Clostridia bacterium | reverse complement strand
GTGATTTTCCTATATATGAGATTTCCGGCCCGGATCGTCTCGGTCATACAAAAAACGGCGATCCCCGCTGGATCTGCAGGATCACCATTCCCTGCTGGGGAATAGGTTTAGGCGTTCAGGCTCGCTCAAAAAAAGACGCCAAGAAATACGCCGCTTATCTTGCTCTTTGCAGCAGATTTGAGCTATTGAATGAATACGGATCAAACAAAAACTGTTCATGGTGGGGATTTGACGGTAAAAGACTGATCCCGAATCCCCCGATCGACGAATAACGTTTTATACTTTTCGTTCCTCATCATTTCCGGCGCAGAAAGCCCCGTCGGTCTGAATGACCGACGGGGCGAGTTTTGTTTTGTGATGATGGAGCAAAGATTTTCAAAACTCATTTCACTTCATAAGTTATCACCGCGCTGCTGCGCTTTGCGGGGAGGGTGAGGGTCAGGTCGCGCGTTCCCTCGTAAGCGCTGTGCGTGTCGAAGTCGAAAAACGACACTTTCGCGTTTTCTTTGACGCCTTCGAGCGTTATTTCGGCGCTCGGATGGGGAGATGCGCTCCTTCTGAACGCCATCACGACGCCCTTAGAGTTTTCGGGATCGTGATACTGCCAGATCGTCCACGCCGTCTTGTCGAAGCGCTCCGTTCCGTGGTTATAAAAGTCCTTTGAGAAGAATTTGCGGATCTGAAGATACTCTCCGACCGTCTTTTTCGCCCATTCAAAATCCTTTTCTTCCATCGTCTGGAACACTGCGTTGAAGAACGCCGCGCCCCAAGAAGAGGAGAACGAGCTCCTGGCGGCGTAGTCGTCGGACTTTATCTTCGTCGTGCAGCCGGTGTACGGGAGCAGGGCGCTGACGTTCGTGTTATGCGTCTGCACCACGTCCGGCTCCGCGTCAAAGCCGCACTGGTAGTCGCTCCTGAAAAAGATCAGCGAACGGCGCAGGGTTTCAATATCTATCCTTCTGCCGCCGGAGGCGCAGTTGTCGATGAAAAGCCCCGGGAATCTTTTCAACAGCTCGTCCCAGAACTTATACAGCCCCGTTATGTGCTTTATCTCCGTGATCCCCCGTCTGTCAGGCTCGTCGTTCTGAAAGAAGAATTCCGTCAGCGAGGTGTTGAAATCCTGCCTGTAGCAGGAGAGGGAATATCTTTCCACCGCGCCCCCGACGACGCCGAGGGCGTAGTCAAGTGCGTCATCTCTTCCCAGATTAAGTATCGCCGTCGGATCCGTCGAGCCGTCGGGCAGCTTTTTTCTCAGGAAATATTCCGGGTGCTCCTTCAGGATCGGGACCCCCTCGACCGCTCTCTCCGGCTCTATCCAGAGCATCAGCCCGGCGCCGGAAAGAGAGGTCTCTTCCGCCACGTCGTCGAGAAGAGCCGGATGGACCCTTTCGTTGACCTGCCATTCTCCGGTGCGGCGGCTCCAGTCGCCCGTGTAGGGGTCGCGGCAGTCGGCGCATCTGCCGTACCATCCGGCGTCTATCCAGAACTGTTCAAAGTTGACTTCATGATCCCTGAAAAGCCTTATCCTCCGCTTCATTTCTCCGCTCGGCAGACCGCCCCAGAGCTCGGCGGCAAGAAGCTTCTCGCCGGACTTCGCGCACGCGGCGTGAGAAAAATGCTTTCTTATCAGAGCGCGGAACTTGTTGTGCGCGCATTCGCCTTTCTTATAGCGTATCACGAGAACAGATCCCGTTCGCACTTCTTCTCCCGGAAGAAGATAAAACGCGGCGTTTTTGAGCCCGGTTCTCACTCTCGCTCCGCCGGGGACCCTTTCAAAGTCGGCTCTCCAGTCTCCCGTCCAGCCTACGGCGATATACGCGCCGGAATGAGAGTTTTCCGCGATGAAAAACGGCATCATTGCGTTGCTCGAACGGCCTCCGGCGTTCTCGTAATGCCGGGCCCTGTTGAGATAATCTTTTTTTCGCGAGAACTCCGTCGCGCTCATCTCGTCGTTTTCTGAATAATATTTTCCCTCGACCGCGCCGGAAAAACTTATGACGTGCGCCTGATCCTCCCCGGGCAGAAAGCCCTTCTGAAGCGGCGCGTCGTCCGGCAGAGGGATCACGGCGTCGCAGTCGTTGATCTTTTCCAGAACGGGGCTGTTTTTTTGGGAAGTGTTTTTGAAATAAAGCGTCCATTCGACGGCGTCAAAGTCGGGATATTCCCTGATTATCTGAGTGATCTCCACTCCGCCGCCGGGATAAAAGACTCTGCCGCCGTCTTTTTCTTCAAAGGGCGAATTTTCAGAATAAAAAGGCTTCTTGTCGAAGATCAGGCTGAAGCCCGGATATGCCGGTCTCTTTTTTTCTTCCGTTTTGTTGTTCATCTCTTCGTTCTCACTTTTCGGTCTGTTTTTGCGAGGCGGCTTTCGCTTTTCGGAAGGCCCCGCCCGGGTTCATCCCGTCCTCCTCGGCGCGCCGTTCGTGCCGACGGCGCCCGGCTCTGCTCCTCGCAGACCCTGCCGATACGGACCGCGGCGAAAACGGCGCAGACGGTAGAATATATCTGTGAAACGAGGTACGAGGTGTACCGCGGGTCCTTTATTATCAGAAAAACGTAAAGAGCGATCGAAAGAAAGCCCTGAAGCGCCATAAGAGGGGCGTATTCCCTGAACGCGAACATCGTCAGCAGCGTGACCGTGATCCCGAGGAGCGTCGTCGAGCTGTCGAGAAGGGCGAAGGCGCCTCCGCTGCGGACGAGGATCAGCGCGAGCGCCGCGGAGGAGGCGGCGAGCGCGATGCGCCACGATCTTTTCAGACGCCGGAACAGGGTCGTGTCCCCCCACGGTCTTCTGCTCCATAGAATGAAGGTGACGATCTGCAGAGGGCAGGAAAAGAACAGCAAATACGCGGCGTTGGCGTAGAGACGAAGCGTGTAGTTCACGATCGCGAACAACACGGAGTTCGCCCCGGCGACCAGACTCGCCGCCCTCATCATCCGGGACTGGAGCAGGGCGACGAAAAGCGCGGCGTAGAGCGGCAGGACCTGCCAGAACGGCTGGCGGAAGATCAGCGCCGCCGCGGTTATCCCGACCGCCGTTGCCGCCAGGCCGGCAAGAAGAGGCGCGTCTTTTTTGAAACGAACGGTTTTCATCCTTCTGAGGCCCATCCTTCTGAGGTTTGTCCCCTCGTATATTTCAGCTTCCGAGGTTTATCATTACGACTTTCGGGATGAAGTTCAAGTTCCTAACTTCATCCTTCCGAGGTCCGCTTTTCTTTCTCGATCAGTTTAAAGAGGGAGAGCTTCGCTTTTCTGGCGTTTTGCGCCCACTCGTCGGGATCGACGAAGGCGAGGCGGTCGCCGTTTTTCAGCTTTTCGAACTTCTCAAGAGTGCGGTTGTGCTGAACGTGGTTCCCGAGGAAGACGTCGACCTTTTCTTTTTCGAGCCTGTCCATCGCTTTCAGAAAATCGTCCCGCAGACTCAGGGGAAGGGAGTTTTTGAGAAGATATTCGGCGCTCAGCGTGTTCATCCCCTGCCCGCCGTGGAGCGCGGCGGTATAAACATCTTCGCCGTCCGTGACGTTGAAGACGTATGTCATCGCGCCCCGGGTGTGTCCCGGCGTCGCGACGGCGCGGACGCGGGTGTTCCCGAGGGCGATGACGTCGCCGTCGTTTAAAAGGATATCCGGCGTGAAGCTCTCGTTGTATTCGAGCCCGAGCTCCTTTGCGAAGCTGAGATCGAGAGTGCCGTCGGCGTATTTCGCGTCTGGCTTTCCTATAGCGATCTTGGCGCCGGTCATTTTTCTCAGCGCCGCGGCTCCGCCGAGGTGGTCGATGTGTCCGTGAGTGATGAGGACGTACTTTATATTTCTCGGGTCGAGTCCGAGCCTGTAGAGAGAGTCGACGACAAGGTGCAGCTGCGATTGATATCCGACGTCGAAGACGATGAGCCCGTCGCCGGTGTCGACGGCGTGGACTGATGCGGGGACGGTCCCCGCAAAGTATAAGTTCCCGATGATCCTGAACGGCTCCATCGGCTCTTCCCAGGGTCTGAGCGCTCCCATTTCATTCTCCCTTCTTCGCGTCGGCGATTGCGGCGATATAGATTATCCTGCGGCGCAGGTGGTCAAGAAAATCGTCAAAGAGCGGCTCCGGCAGATTCGGATACGACTGCAGTTCCATCGAAAGAACTCCCTTATAGCCGACGTCTCTCAGAGCGATCGCGAAGCTTTCCCAGTCGGTCATCCCGTCAAAGGGCAGAAGGTGCTCGTCCGCGCTTCCCTTGTTGTCGTGGACGTGCAGGGCTTCGAGAAGTTCGCCTCCGACGAGCCTCACGGCGTTTGAGGGGCTGTACTGGAAAAACGTGCAGTGTCCCGTGTCAAGGCAGATCTTCAGCTGCGGATCGTCAAGCTCTTTGACAAAATCCACCACTTCCTTCACCTTCGCGATGGAAAAGCGGATCGACGGGGTGTTCTCCAGGCAGACCGTCACGCCGCACTTTCTCGCGATCCCGCATAGCTTAGAAAAAAAGTCGAGATTGACTTCTCTCGTCTTTTCGGGGCAGTCGAAATCCCGCGAGGTGTAGGGATAGACGGGGTGGACGACAAGGCGCGGACATCCCATCATCGCTGCGCCCTCGATCGCGCGTGTTGTGAGCTCCAGCCTCTGCGCCATCTGAGCGGGCGTCGTTTCCGAGGCTGTCGGGGGTCCGGGAGCGTGCGTCTGGCTGATCTCGACGCCGTGTTCTGAGGCGATCCTGCCGTATTCAGTCAGGGTCCTTTCGAATTCCGGCGCGGAAAGAGAGAAAAGCTTCACTCCGTAGGACTCCATATCCGAAAAGTCCATCGCGTCGAAGCCGTGCGCGGCGGCGCGCTTTATCTGCTCCTCAAAGCTCCCGCAGCGCCGGAAGATGTTCTGATAAATGCCGATCTTCATTTTGTTCCTCTCTGTGGTGAATTATGGATTTCCGTCAAGTTATTATATCATATTTTCTCGGGTCAGTCAACAAATAAATCGGTTCTGATACGATAATCGTAATGGATCACAAAAGCCTGAGAGGGTTCAGCGGTGGGGAGGGAAAAACGTATAGAACCGGGGAAAGTGTTCTCATCTTTCGCCGACGCTCGGGCGGCGGCGAAAGACGAACGCCCCGTATTTGTCATCCTGAGCGAAGCGAAGGATCTTTCCCGCCTGCATAAGATCCTTCGGCGTGAACGCCTCAGGATGACAGAATTGAAGGGCGACGCCGGCGTGCTTGTTATTTGGTTCTCGCTTTTTTGGGACGCAGAACTCCTCGTCAAATAAACCGGCGGATATCCTTCTTTGGACACCCGCCGGTCTTGAAGCTTTATTTTACCGTGAGATCATTTTGAATAAAACGCGCAGAACTGAGATGACGATCCTTTGTAAAGCCCGCTGTCCTTGAAAAGAGGCGCGAGAATGGCGCGGGTCTGGAAGATCATAGAGTTGACGTAGTAGTCGAAATCGTCTTTCAGGTAGGGATTGGAATACTTTTCAACAATCGCGCGGACGTCGTTTCTCATTTTTTCGGTCGCGCGGGCGACTTTTTTAAATTCATCCCTGCCGTAAACCTCCTTGAGATAACCGGCATCTGCATAATGATAATCGGTGTTGAAAACGATCGCGTTGATCCTCGGTTTTCCGTCGGTAAGAACGACAAAACCTTTATCCGATAAATACTTTACGTTTTCAAGATCGGTTGGGGACATTTCTTTTTCTTCGACGCCGTCGTCGATCAATTTCAACGTTGTCAAAGAAGAACAATTCGGAACGCCTGAGACGCTTTTGTATTTTTCGTTCGGGAACCTGTCGCTTTTTTGATCCGCCTGATAGCCGCACCAAGAGACGGAATCTACGGTACCTGTGCCGTTTTTGCTGAAAAAGACTTTATCAAGACGGCATACTGAGCCGTTCTCAAAGCCGCAGAAGCCCCAGTTTCCTCCGTCGCGCCTCTTGAAACTCTTTATCCCCGTGCCGGAGCGGTCGAGGATAGCGTCGAAGGATCTCAGAGCAAAAAACATTTCTGCGTCGGCGTCGCCCACCGCGTCCGTGCGGCACACGGTCTTTTTTGCTTCGCTCATGGAGGCTTTTCCGAGATCCCATACCGTTTCGCGGTTATCCTCGCAGTATTTACACAGGATCTCGTAGATCTCATTCTGGCAGTCGACGGGATAAATGAAGAAATTAGTGAGGTATCTGCCGCCGTCAAGTTTTTTCAGTAAGTCGGAGCGTTCGAGGATCCCTATCTCTTCCTCCATATAGGGAAGGGCGATCCCGAGCGCGATCGACAGTTCTTCAGAGGTGCTCGGGTTGTTGTTTGCCTCGCAGAGGATGTTGACCGGGATCTTTCTTTCTACCGCCGACCACGGAAGTCCCGACGGCTGATTCCCGGACGCCGTGAAAAATATACTTTCCGGGTCGTAGCTTCTTTTGCCGAATTCTCTTGCCATACTTAAACCTTCTTTCAGTTTTTTTCTTGCGCGGTAAAGTTTGGTTTTTACCGTGCCTTCGGGAATTGAAAGGGTTTTTGATATCTCTGATATCCTCTTCTGCTTAATGTAGTAGGCGACGGTTATCTCGCGGTATTCCGACGCGATAAAAGCAAGCTCGCGGCGAAGGGTTTTCAGCTCTTCCTCGCGGATCAAGCCGTCTTCAGGAGAATCTTCCGACGGGACTTCGTATTCCGAGACGTCATCGGGACAGAACATCTCGCGCCGGATCGCTTTCCTTGCCGCCCACGACGAATAGCTGTTTTTTGCGATCTTCCAGACCCAGGCGGCAAAGTTTTCGATCCTTGCCTCCTTTTCAAGCGCCGACAGGACTTTCAGCGAGATGCCGGACGCGAGGTCTTCGGCTTCATGAGCGTCGCCTGTTTTTTTAAGACAGAAGTAGAAGAGTTTTTCGAGATACTCCGAGACGAATCGGTCGCGGAGCTTCAAACGGTCGACTTCGTTTGACATTTTTTCTTCCCCCTTCGCTCATATAGTGCCGCGGTTTCGGATCCGGTTTCAGATTTTTTTATATTTTTTTAAAAAACTTGCGTCGACAGGCTTTTTTTCAAGCGGCGCTCAGAACTGCGCGATGAGCTTAATAATAGGCGGAGCTGAAAATGCCCGCCGTTATTGTGACTCTGTTGAAGTTTTTTATTCTCCGCCGAGCGCGCGGAGCGCTTTGAGACCCTTGTTGTGGTTTTCAATGAATTTTCTGAAGCCCCTGACTCCCTCGGGATCGGGATATAGCGTCGAGACCTCCGCGCCAGGGAAGACCGCGCCGTCGAGCCAGTCGGCGAGGGGCTTATTTTCCGAGCGGATCATATAAGCCGCCAAGAGCGCCATCCCGTAGGCGCCGCCCTCCCCGGCGCAGTTCATCACGCTGACCGGAGCGTCGAGCGCGTCGGCGAGGATCTGCTGGGCGATCCCGGGGACCTTGAACAGACCGCCGTGAGCGAAGACCCGCCGTGGACGGACGCCTTCGTTTGCTTCGAGCGTCTTCAGTCCCGCCTTCAGCGGAGCGAAGATCGCCGAGATCTGCGCCCTGAAAAAGCCGGCGAGAGTAAGAGCGGAATCAAAATTTCTGTAGACGAGAGGGAAGCCCGCCTCGATTTTTTCTATCGGCTCGTACGCAACGCAGTTGAACGCCGTTATCCTGCCGCAGTCCGGCGGGGCGGAGGCGGCTTTTGAATAAAGCAGCGAATAGAGATCGGATTTTGAGATATCCGCGCCGCAGAGAGAAGCGAACTCATAAAAAAGCCCCACCCAGTTGTCTATTTCCGTGCAGCCGTTGTTCGAGTGCACCAGAGCGACGTCCTTTCCGTCGGGGGTCTTCATCACGTCGGCCTCGCGGTATATGCCCGAAAGAGGTCTGTCGTTTATAAGCAGAGCGAAAACGCTCGTTCCCGCCGAAAGACTGCAGGTGCCGGGTCTGACGCAGTTTGTGGCGACCATCCCCGTCCCGGCGTCGCCCTCGGGCGGACAGAGCGGGATCCCCGGCCGAAGATCGCCGTCGGGATCGAGGAGCCTCGCGCCCTCTTCCGTAAGCACGGCGCCGCGGTATCCCGCGGGGCGCACCTTCGGGAACACGGAGCGCACGTTCCGGGAGTATCCCATTCTGTTTGCGATCGAATCGAAGATCTTCACGGCGTTTTCGTCGTAGTCGCCGTCTCTCACCGGGAACATCCCCGACGCCTCGTTGAGACCGACTTCGTTTCGTCCCGTCAGAAGCCGGTGTACGTACCCGGAAAGCGTCGTTATGCTGTCGAGACGCTTTACGTGTTCGTCGCCGTTCAGCATACACTGATAGAGGTTCGAAACGCTCCACCTCTGCGGCACTCTCACTCCGAAGAGCTCGGTCAGTTCGTCCGATGCCTTCTGAGTCCGGGCGTTCCTCCAGGTGCGGAAGGGCGCGAGCGGCTTCATATTTTCATCGAGCGCGAGATAGCCGTGCATCATCGCCGAGACGCCGATCGCGCAGACATTTTCAAGCCTCTTCCCGGTGCGGGAAAAATGATCGTCCGAGAGCGCGCGAAAGCTCTCTCTGAGACCGACGAGCGCCTCGTCGAGAGAGTAGGTCCACCAGCCGTCCTCGAATTTGTTCTCCCAGCCGTAGGAGCCCGAAGCGACGGGAGCGAATTTTGAGTCGATAAGCACCGCCTTGATCCGGGTCGAGCCGAGCTCGATCCCGAGGAAAAGTCCGCCGTTTTCCATGATTATTCCTTTCAGCATTTCAGCTTATATCGCAGGAGAAGACGTGAGCGGTCCGGCATCCGTGCGTTTCTTTGAAAACGATCTTCAGTTCTTTTACGTTCCTGCCGATCCTGATCTTCACCAGAGCGAGATGGTTTTCGTTTGTCGAAAAGATCTTCTCGCCGTCCGCAAAGACTTCAAATGACTTGACGAGCGTTTCGGCGACCTTCATCGGCTCGAAGTCGCGCCCGATATTGCACTTCGCGGCGAAGATCTGCATCTTCGCGTGCGGCGAGAGCGACCTGCGCGAAAAATCGGGGTCGAAAACGATCCTCTTATCGTATATCCTTATCGGGATCTCTCAGATCCTGTTTACCGTGATTATGCTCGACCAGCTGTTCACGAAGGGCAGAGTGTCGCCCTCGAAATACGCCTTTTTCTTTTCGGTTCCCCAGAAGGGAAGGATCTCTTCCTCCAGCTCGGGGATAAGCTTTTCGGAGCCGAGGCTATATTCCTCCAGCCTCGCCTTCATCGATCCGAGGCGGTATGCCAGACCGCCCAGGCGGTGCTCCTGCACCTCGAAGCCCTGGGGCTTGTTTTCTTTGAACCACAGAGTCTTCAGCGCTGCGGCGAACTCCAGGGTCCTTGCGGCCGCCTTCCCGTAATCGCCGCAGATCGCCTTCAGCGCCCCGCGGTCTCCCGCCTTGTACGCCGCTCTGGTCCTCGGCCCCAGGTCGTACTTAACTTCAAGAGTCCGGCAGAGCTTCGCGGCGCTGTCGTAGAGATACGAGAAGGGCGTGCCTTTGGCGGCGATCCTTTCCAGAAGCGAAGCCGCGGTCCGGTAGCTTGACGGCGCTTTGTCCGTCAGCGCCGGATCAAGAAATCCCGAGAAGGGATCGTTATACAGCGAGTATTTGTGATGGGTCGCGTTGTATATCTTCGCGTTGCCGTAGTCGCCGGGTATATCCAGAGCCATCATGTCGAAAAAGTCCTCTCCGGTGATCGCGAAGAACTCCCGCTTCAGGGTCTCTTCGTCCGTGATCCCGTCGTAGGCGCGGCGAACGGCGAACAGAGAGGGCAGCAGCGCATAGAACGAGCACTCCTTGCCGTCGTCTCCCCAGAGGGTCAGAACGACGTTTTCCACGCCCTCCTCCCTGCAGGCCTCCACTGCGGGGATCATGGCCTTCAGGGTTCCGCGGTTGTTTGCCGCGAAGCCCGCCCAGGTCCAGGCGCCGCCCGCGAACCAGCTCTCGCCGGGGAAGCGCTTATGCTCCCTCATCATCAGGGCGTAGCCTTCTTTTTTCGTGTCGTGATATCTCCAGAAGACCTGGGAGACGCCTTCGGGCGCCAGGGCGACCGTTTCGTCGGAGAGCCTGACTTCTTCGGGAGTGAAGAGAGATTCGTATTCTCCGCCGTGCTCCAGCCTGAAAAACATATCGGACCACATTATAGGCTCGAAGCCGAATTCGGCGGCGATCCCGATCACCCTCTCAAGATGCTTCAAAAGGATCTTCGCCGGATCGGTGTAGCCGTGCTTTGAAAGATACGCGCCCAGCCCCAGGGTGTGAGCCTCGTCCATGCCGATATTGACGGTCTTCGAGTAAGGATAGGCCTCCCGGCACGCCGAGAACATCTTTCTTATGAGCTCGTAAGTCTTTTCTTCGTCCGCCAGGAGTATCGAGGCGTTGTCGCGCACGGAGGCGTAGGCGCCCCAACGGAACATGGCGGGCAGATGCGCCAGGGTCTGGATCGCCGGGATCACCTCTACGCCTATCTCCCTGCAGCGCTCCGAAACGTATCTCAGCTCTTCCCGGGTGTATCTTCCCCGCAGATAACCGAAATACGGCTCGCCGGGGATCTCGTAGGTGTCCTCGGTGTAGATCATCAGCGTGTCGTAGCCCATCTTTTTTATGATCGAGGCGAATTCCGCCAGCTTTTCGGGCTTCATCACCGCGTTTCTCGAGCAGTCGAGCATCACTCCGAAGCGTTTTGCCATCTTTTTGTCCTCCTGTCAATCATTGACTGCAGTCCGAAAGAGCATCATGTATCTTTCGGGCTTTCTTGCGTTTTCAAGACTTTTTCGACTTTTATCACGACGTTTTTCCGGTTTTTGATCCGATAATAGACCGTGACTTCTTCTCCTTTTTTCCATTCGCCGATCAGCTCGCGCGGCACGCCTCCGTCGAGGTTTATATGATAATCGTTGTATATGTGATAATCGTTTCCGTCGACCATGAAAGCGACGTCGTAATACATGATCTCGCCGCGATAGATTTGCGGCGTCTTCTCTAGTTCGGTGATGACGCCTTCGGATATCATGCAGGTAGATGTATCCGTGCTTTGAAGCGAAATTGCGGTCCGGTATATATTTGCCGCCCCTGCGACGATAAAAGAAATGCTTATGACGTAGATCGGAACGGTTACAAGAAACAGCAAAGCAAGCCTTGGTTTGATGGGGTTTCCCTTGGAGAACAAAAGTTTGAAAAGCACAAGTCCGATTACGAATATTATAATTCCGAGGGAAAAACAAATGCCGTTCAGGAACAAATAACCGATCGGCTCACTGATTGAATACTGATAAATGACCATTTCAGACTCTTTTTTATTCCGTTATATTCCGTCCTGTGCCGGACGCCTTTTCAGAACATCCGGGAGATCCCGTCTATCAGCGCGAAAAGCTCCTCTTTCGTTTCGGTGCGGTTGACCCTGTCTCTCAGCGCCGCGGCGCCCTTGAAGCCCTTTACGTACGCCGCGATATGCTTTCTCAGTTCGTTCACCGCGACTTTTTCCGGCTTTGATTCAAAAGCAAGTCTCGCGTGGAGAGCCATTGTCTCTCCGATGTCGGGACAGGTGAATTTTTCTCCCGCAAACGCCGCCTTTATCTCCCCGAAGATCCACGGCCTTCCGAGAGAGGCCCTGCCGATCATCAGCCTGTCGCAGCCGGTGATCCCGGCGAGCCTGAGGGCGCTTTCGGCGTCAACAACGTCGCCGTTCGCGATCAGGGGATAATCCTCTCCGAGCGCCGTCTTCACTTCCCTTATCAATTCGGGATAAACCGGCGGCGCGTACATCTGCGAGGCGAAGCGCCCGTGGACGCAGATGAAGTCCGCTCCTGCGCTTTTGGCGGCGAGAGCCGCCGCGATCGCGAGCAGCTTCGATGGCGTCCTGCCGAGCCTCAGCTTCACGCTGACCGGAACGTCGACCGCGCTCTTGACGGCGCGCACGATCTTTTCTATGAGCTCCGGCTTATCGAGCAGCGCGCTCCCCTCGCCGTTTTTTGTGATCTTCGGCACGGGACAGCCCATGTTTATGTCTATCCCGTCCGGCGAGAAGTTTTCGCAGAGTATTTTTGCTCCCTCCGCCATGATCCCGTGATCGTTCCCGAAGATCTGCAGGATCACCGGGCGCTCGCAGTCCATGAACGCGGCGAGGAGCGCGGTCTTCTTGTCGCCGTAGGTCAGGGCCTTTGCCGAGATCATCTCTCCGACCACATAGTCCGCGCCGAGAGAGCGGCATACCTGCCTGAACGCGCTGTCCGTGACCCCCGCCATCGGCGCGAGGTAGAGTTTCGGCGTTTTAGTGATATCGCTCATTTTTCAAACAGTATCGCCTTTCCGTCGACTCCCGTCAGACCGCAGTCGATCTTCTTCGCGCCGCCCGGATACAGCCCGAGAACGTATCTGAAATAGACGTAGACCGGGACGGCGCTCCAGCCGTGGCAGAGGCTTCCGGCGTAACTGAAAGCGTCCGCTCCGTCCTCGGTCTCCCAGAACGAGGTCGCGCCCGCAAGGAGCATCTTCCCCCAGCGGCTGGCTATGTCTTCGATTACGAATTTTGCATATTTTTCCGGCCGCTTCATCAACGCGTCGTACAAAAAGACGCTGTGGCTCAGGGTCGCCGGGAGAAGGTCTCCCGAAACGGTCTTGGCCAGGATCCCGTCTATCTGATCCTCCGGCACCGCACCGCAGCAGACGGCGAGCGCCTGGGTGAGCTGAGCGAAGCAGTCGGGCTTCCCGTCCGTGATCCTCGCCGCGATCGCGCCCTCCTCGGGAACGAAAAACCTCTCCCAGAGCGTTTTGTTTATGGTTTTTGACAGGGTTTCGTAGTGCGCGGCTCTGCCGTCGCCATTCGCGGACAGGATATTCGCGGCGGCGGCGAAGGCGAGGCTCGCGAAGGCGTTGAGCGGCGCGTCGGGGAAGGCTTTGCCGTCGGGCAGCGAGATCCCGCCGTAGAGCCCCTTCTGCCATTCGTAGTAGTTCCAGTACGGCCCTTCCTCGAAGATCTCGACAAGTCCGTTGTTCATCCTGCTTTCAAACGCGTCGAGAACGCTTTTTGCTTCTTCGAGCGTCGAATACGCGAAGTCTTTGTCGCCGGAAAAGAGCAAATATTCGTTCAGCGCGACGAAGAACACCGCGTTGAACGAGGGGATCGGGCGCGAATGCGCAGTCGGCGCGGTCATCTCCATCAGCCCGTCGCTTCTTATCGTTTTGGGGAATAGCGTCAGCGACGACTTCGCGAAGCGCGTCTCGCCGAAGGCGTAGTAGCCGCAGAGCATCTGGTTTCTCGAATCCATCGCGTAGAGCGCCTGTTCCCTCCACGGGCAGTCCTCGTAGTGCTCGTGCATACACAGTTCGAGCGTCCTGCGCGACACGAGATATATCTTTTCGTGCAGGCTGTCGGAGCAGCTGAAATATCCGCTTTTGTCGAGCGGGTATTCGACCGGGATCACGCCGCATTCCTTCAGAGTGCAGGAGGGCGCAAAGACGTTGAGCTGGACGTATCTCAGCCCCGCGCGGCGGAACGGATAGATATATTCGGTTTCCCCGGCTGCGAATCGGCAGACCCTCGTGAAATTCCTGCCGCCGATCCAGCTCCTGACCCTGCCGTCGTCGATGTGCTCGCCCCAGCTTATATAGACGTCGGCCTCCTGTTCGAGGACGATCTTCAGCTTCAGAAGCCCGACGGTCTCGGCGCCGATATCGAACAGCGCGAAGCATCCGTCCTTTTCTCCCGTGAGTTTTATCCCTTCTTTGTCCGGCAGGAAGCGGGGCTTTTTTTCTTTTGAGCCCGGTCTCACGAGGGCGAAATACGGCGTTTTGCCGTGGTTTTTTTCGTCCCTTTCGCCTGCTTCGAACGCGCCGGAGTAAACGAGTTTGGTTTTTGTCGCCTCCGAGAGCTCCGGCATCAGATTGGGCCGCGGATATATTTTTGCGGGTCCCTCGACCTCGACTGACGGGGCGCGCGCGGGAAGAGGCGCCGTCGCGTCGAACACGCTGTTCAGGCCGATCTGGTTAGAGCCGACGTTTTCTTCGCGGTAGGCGGTGTTTTTCCTTGAAAGGATCTCTTTTGAACTTGAAATGATCTTCCTCCCGTTTTTTTCGAGCGAGAAGATCACGCCGTGCGGCTGAACGCAGGAGCAGGCGGTCTCCCTGCCCTCGTGCCAGCAGGAGACCGTGACGGAGTTTTTCCCCTCTTTAAGAACGCCGGAGAGGTCGATTTTGTCGTAGACCTTGAACTTCGGCATATCCGAAAACTGCCCGCAGTCAAAAAACGCTCCGCCGACGTACAGCGCGTATCTGTGATCGCAGCTTATAAAAAGCGTGATATCGTCTCCTGAGGAAAACGGGACGTCGAAGAAGAAATCGGCGTAGACGTTTTCGCCGAACGCGCCGTCGGCCCAGATCCACTTCGCGCCGTCAAAGGCCTTCGGTCTCGGGGGCTTCATTTGTCCCGGCCTCTTTCGACGCGCGTCGGACGGGACGCGCCGTCGATTATCGCGTCGGTCTGGGCGAGAGTGTCCTCTATAGAGCCGTTGTTGTCGACGAACCAGTCGGCGACGGCGATCGGACCGCCCTTTTCGAGGTTTTCGATCTCGGCGCGGTCGCGGCTTTTCGCCTGCTCTGGAGTGAGCGGACGCACCTCGCGCTTTGTGAGCCTGTGATACCTCACGCTCTTGTCGGCGATGACCGCGATCAGCTTCAGCCTGTCGCCGAACTTTTCGTCGAGCACCTTGAATTCGCTCCAGGAATAGAGCCCGTCGATCACTACGTCGCCCTTTTCAAGCTTCTCTTCTATCTCGTCGATCAGAAGGATCGCGAACGCCGCCTGACCGTAGGTCGCTCTCAGCTCTTCCCGGATCTTTCTTTCGTTCTCCTCGTTTTTTTCGAGCCCTCTCTTTTTCAGCTCGTTCATCGTGACTCCGCCGAAGTAAACGAAATCCCATCCTCTGTTTTTGAAATGCTCGCACAGGACGCTCTTTCCCGAGCCGCACATCCCGACCAGCGCGAATAGTCTGTTCATTTTTTATTCCTCCGTTTTTTCTTTATTATATCTACCATTATATACTCACGCTTCGCCGCGGTCAAGAGCCAAAGCGCCTTTTCGGTCCTTTAGTTTCCCGCGCCCGGTACGGCGGGAAAATCTTTTGCGGAACTATTGACAAGTTTAAAACGATGTGTTATAATAAAACTCGTTCCCGATAAGGGCAGCTAAATAAATAAAGGGGTATAGCTCAGTTGGTAGAGCAGCGGTCTCCAAAACCGCGTGCCCAGGGTTCAAGTCCTTGTGCCCCTGCCAAAGCGAAACGCCGCCCGGTTTCGGACGGCGTTTTGATTTTTCTTGCCTGCGCAGATTCTTTTCGCGTACTACCGACAAGTCTGCCGAACTTATAAGAAACCCTTTCTCTGTCGACAAAAGGAGTTTTTATGTCCGGAAAACAGATCGCGGATTTTTTTCTCTACGGCGGGATAAATAAAGAAGATTTTGATTCTCTGCGCCCGAGGCTCTGGAAAAGAAACGTGGGCGCTCTCAGGATAACCGCGTTCCTTTCGGGTGTGATCGGCGGCGTTTTTCTCGCCGTTAACCTCATCACGCGTTCCGGCGTCTGGTTCCCCTATCTGTTTTTGCTCTGGGGGAGCTTATTTACTTCCTTTTTCATCTTTCTCATCGGCGGCAGGGAGAACGTTCCGGAGCGCTGGAACCTGTTCGTGTGCTACGGCGAAATGATCCTCGTCTGCGTCTACGCGGCGATCCTGAGCATCCAGCTCACCAACTTCAATTTTCCCGCAACGAGCGTCATCGTTTTCATCACGATCATCCCTCTGAGCATCGACGACCGTCCCGTCCGGATGTACTCCGTGATGCTCATTGAATCCGCCGGGTATCTTGCGGTGTCCTGTCTTTTCAAATCCCGTGCCGCGTTCACGCTCGATCTGACAAACGTCATCACTTTCTGCCTCGTCGGAATGGTGCTCTACGCGGTCATCTGCACGAGAAATATCCGCGAACTTCACCAGAGCACGCGCGTCGAGAAGATCCAGCGCGACATAATCTCCTCTCTCGGCGCCTTCCTTGAGGAGCGCGACGAAAGCACCGGCGGACATATAGAGCGCGCCGAGAACTACGTCGAGATGCTTGTCAGGAAGATGAAGAAGAGCGGCAGATATCCTCAGCTCGACGACGTTTACTGCAAGAACATCATCCTCGCCGCGCCTATGCACGACATCGGCAAGATCAAGATCCCCGACAAGATCCTGCAGAAGCCCGGAAGACTGACCGACGAGGAATACGTCATCATGAAGGATCACTCCCGCTTCGGCGCGGAGATCATCAGGAGGACGATGAGCGGAGTCGGCGAAAAGGGCTATTGCGACGTCGCCTACAACATCGCCAGGAGCCACCACGAGCGTTTCGACGGGAAAGGCTATCCCGACGCGCTCAAGGGCGATCAGATCCCTCTCGAGGCGCGGATCATGGCGCTCGCCGACGTCTACGACGCTCTCGTCTCCGAAAGGGTCTACAAGAAGGCCTATCCGGTCGAAAAAGCAAAGAATATCATAAAGGCGGGAAGCGGCTCCCAGTTCGATCCCGATCTCGCCCAGCTCTTCCTCGAGTGCGTCTGAATCCATCAAGAATCTTATAAAAATCCTCTCCGCCCGCCGCGAAAACGGCGGGCGGCGCTTGTTGACAAAAGCGCTCTTTTGATGTAAAATATCCCTGTGATCCGAAAGGGATTTGAATAAATATAAGGAGCCTAAAAAAGCCATGAAGATCAAAAAACTCTGCCTTTATCCCGTGAAGCCGCGCTGGATGTTTTTGAAGATCGACACCGACGAGGGCATATCGGGCTGGGGCGAACCCGTCATAGAGGGCAAGGCGCACACCGTCGCCGCCTGCGTCAGGGAGATGGAGGATTACCTTATCGGCCGCGATCCGCGGGAGATAGAGGAC